>JAHIWM010000008.1 GCA_018815765.1 Gammaproteobacteria bacterium
ATCAGCGTAGGCACACCAAAACCCCTTTTGTATTCTTCACGTACTTCTGTACCTGGGCACTTAGGCGCCACCATCACCACAGTGATGTCTTTACGAATTTGTGTGCCTTCTTCAACAATGTTGAAACCGTGCGAATAAGCTAAAGTTGCACCTTGTTTCATCAGTGGCATTACAGCTTTAACAACTGAAGTGTGCTGCTTATCCGGCGTCAGGTTTAATACTAAATCTGCTGTTGGGATTAAGTCTTCGTAAGTGCCTACTTTAAAACCGTTGTCAGAAGCGTTCTGGAACGATTTACGTTTGGCGGCAATAGCTTCAGCACGCAAAGCATAAGAAATATCCAGACCTGAGTCACGCATATTCAGGCCTTGGTTTAAGCCCTGAGCACCACAACCTACAATCACCACTTTCCAGCCTTTTAATAAATCAGAGCCTTTCGCAAACTCTTCTTTGGCCATAAAACGGCATTTACCTAACTGTTTTAACTGCTGACGCAAATTTAATGTATTGAAGTAGTTACTCATAACAAATCCCGACGAATTCTTTTAGCTGGCTAACTATTGGGCTCAGCGTAACAGGGCAGAGAAGGCATGCACTGTTTTGATGCCATCGAGAATAAAACAGTGCAATGATTGCGTGAAGTGATATATTTACAATACAGTATTTCACTTTATGCAACACAGAACTTCATCGCAGAGACACCTATGGATATTCGCAACGCGCAGCTTTTTTTGCATCTGGCCAGCAGCCTGAACTTTGCCCGAACCAGCGAACAAATGTATGTCAGCCCTTCCACCTTAAGCCGGGTGATCCAGCGAATGGAAGAAGAGCTAAGCGTCGAGTTATTTCAACGGGATAACCGCTCCGTACGGCTAACGCTGGCGGGACAAAAAGTGCAGGCTTTTGTGAAGAGCTATTTAGAGCAATGGCATCAACTGCAAATTGATTTGAGCGAAACCAGCGCATCCTTAAGTGGTGAGATCCGGCTGTTTTGCACAGTGACGGCCAGCTTTAGCCATCTACCCGCAATCCTGGACAAATTCCGCTTAGTCTGCCCTTTGGCAGAAATTAAGCTGATTACAGGGGACGCATCGGCGGCGTTGGAAAAAGTAAAGCAGGATGAGGCGGATATAGCGCTAGCTGTGTATCCAGAGCATTTCCCGCTCAATATGGCGTTTCGCAGTATTGCCAAAGTACCGCTGCAGTTGATAGCGCCTGTGATCCCATGCAAAACCAATGATTTACTCAATCAAAGCCCTATTCCCTGGGAGCAGGTGCCTTTTATTTTGCCCGAGCACGGTCCGGTGCGCAGCCGCTTTGAGTTATGGCGTAAACCACGTATTGCAGAGCCTAAAGTGGTCGCCAAAGTAGAAGGTCATGAAGCGATGGTTAGCATGGTGGCTTTAGGCACTGGAGTGGCGTTGGTGCCCGCTATAGTGGCGCAGCAAAGCCCGGCGCGGGACAGAGTAAGGTATTTAACGCAAGGGGATGAGTTTGCGCCTTTTGATTTAGGTTTGTGTACTTTATCAAAACGGCTGCATGAGCCACTACTGAGAGCATTCTGGCAGGTAGCATCTGAGCTGATTTAGCTCAGATGCATTGTCTATAAAAGCTATTTCACTATCTAATCAGACTACTTCACTACGCGCAGGTGAGAGACTTTTTTGCCTTTGTTTGGATCAGTAGGCTCGTCATCCGGCGGAGTATGCTCACCGCTATTCATATCTTCGTCGTCAGACACTGCTTCCAAATGATGGATATCATCGTCAGTATCCTCTTCTGCATCAAACATAGTACCTGCACCATTTTCGCGGGCATAAATAGCCAAAACGGCTTTGATAGGTACAGTCAGCGCAAAAGGTTTACCACCAAAACGGGCGTTAAAGGTAATTACATCATTACCCATCAACATATTGCCTACAGCTGAGGGCAGAATATTCAGCACTATCTGACCATTCTGAATATGCTGAGTAGGCACTTTACAGCCCTGCACACTGGCATTAACCACCAGATAAGGCGTTAAGTTGTTATCGACAATCCATTCATAAAAAGCGCGGATTAAATAAGGTTTGTTCGGGGTCATATCCATCAGTAACCACGCCCCCGACGGATTTCACGTTCTGCTTCGGTTAAAGATTGCTGGAAACCGTCCCGTTCAAAAATACGGGTCATATAGGTCTGTAACAATTTACTGCCAGTGCCTGTCAGTTCAATATCTAACAACGGCAAACGCCAGAGTAAAGCAGCAAGATAACAATCGATCAGGCTGTATTCTTCGCTCATGAAATACGGATGTTCCTGGAACAATGGGGCCATCGCCAATAAGCCTTCGCGTAAATCGCGACGGGCAACAGCAGCATCCGGACCATTCTGCAGAATTTTTTCCGCTAAACCATACCAGTCTTTTTCAATACGATGCATAGTTAAACGGGCATTAGCACGTGCCACCGGATACACAGGCATCAAAGGTGGATGTGGAAAACGCTCGTCCAGATATTCATTAATAATATCTGCGTTAAACAGCGCTAAATCTCTGTCCATCAAAGTGGGCAGAGAACCATAAGGATTAACCTCGTACACATCTTCAGGCAGGCAATCTGTGCTGACCTGAATGATATCTACAGTGACGCCTTTCTCCGCCAGTACCATTCTGACCTGATGACAGTACATGTCATTGGCTGTTGAAAACAAGGTCATC
Organism: Gammaproteobacteria bacterium; assembly: GCA_018815765.1. GTDB lineage: Bacteria > Pseudomonadota > Gammaproteobacteria > Enterobacterales > Alteromonadaceae > Pararheinheimera. The sequence goes on from JAHIWM010000008.1 coordinate 2,699, forward strand.
ACAGCACGTCTGTTGGCAGAAATCGCCATAGGATCCTCCGGTTATAAGCATAAATACAAAGGGGCCTCGCGGCCCCTTCAAAGGCTAACATGTGTGTCCTTAGTGGACATCTCTCCAGTACTCTTTCTTCAGCAGGAAAGCGAAGATAAAGAAGATACCTAAGAAAATCAGAACTTTAACACCTAAGCTGCGCGATTCCAGTTTGGAAGGCTCACCTACATATTCCAGATAGTTCACCAGATCAGCCACTGCACGGTCGTATTCTTCCGTACTCAACTCACCTGAACCATCGGTTTTAATACCTACGTCCACTTCTGTTGGTACACCGTCTACCAGACGGGTTTCAGTGGATTTGTAAGGAATACCCTGCAGTTCCTGTAACACGTGTGGCATGCCCACTAATGGAAACACTTCGTTGTTCACACCAAATGGACGGCTTGGGTCCACATAGAATGTGCGCAGGTAAGTGTAAATCCAGTCCGGACCACGTACACGAGCCACGTTGCTTAAATCTGGTGGTGCAGCACCAAACCAGTTTGCCAGGTCAGCTTTAGGTGCTGCGTTTTTAATGTGGTCACCCACTTTATTTGCAGTAAAACCTAAAGTCGCCATACCCACGTCATCAGGAATACCCAAATCACGGAAAGTACGCGAATAACGCTGGTACTGCATCTGGTGACAACCTAAGCAGTAGTTCTGGAACAAACGGGCACCACGTTGCAGTGATTCTTTATCCGTC
>JAHIWM010000073.1 GCA_018815765.1 Gammaproteobacteria bacterium
AGTTCGGTGGAATACGTATTTGCATTAAGACAGCCTTACTTTGTTGCTGTTTTATTTGCGTCACCATTGCATTGAGATTGCTTTCAAGCTGGGGCACAGGAAAACCACGCAGGCCATCGTTGGCGCCTAGTTCAATCAGCACGTAATCGGGTTTGTGTTGTTCGAGCAGGGCAGGTAAGCGTGCCAGACCACCACCAGAGGTTTCGCCGCTGATACTGGCGTTGACCAGTGTCCAGCTGCTGTCCTGTTGGTCGAGTTTTTGTTGAAGCAGATGCACCCAACTTTGTTGTTGGCTTAACCCATAACCGGCGCTCAGACTATCGCCAAGAATTAACAGCGTTTTGGCCTGCACTGCAGCTGCAGTGACTGACAGGACCAAAAGCATAACGTAGATCAATCGAATCATGAAAACACCTATACCTCATATTGTTGCAAAAGATGTTGTAAAAACAGTTCAGCTTACTGAATCAGAGCTTACCATACTGCAAGATATCCATCTGACTATCAATCAGGGCGCGACAGTTGCCATAGTGGGTGCCTCAGGTTCGGGCAAGTCTACTTTATTAGGTATATTGGCTGGTTTAGATCAAGCGTCCTCCGGTGAAGTGTATCTGGCGGGACAGCCGCTGCACAAACTTACTGAAGATGAGAGGGCAGAGTTAAGAGCACGTTCTGTCGGTTTTGTCTTTCAATCCTTTTTGTTGTTACCCAGCCTGACGGCATTAGAAAATGTCACTTTACCCGCTGAATTGGCAGGTATGCCGGATGCAAGGGCGCGTGGCCTTGAATTACTGGCCCAGGTTGGATTAAGTCACAGGGCCGACTTTTTCCCTAATCAAATGAGTGGCGGTGAACAGCAAAGGGTGGCGATAGCCAGAGCTTTTATCACTAAACCAGCAGTGTTGTTTGCCGATGAGCCTTCAGCCAATCTCGATAGTGCCACAGGCGAAAAAATTGAAGATTTGCTGTTTGAGCTGAATGAACAGCAAGGTACCACTTTGGTCTTGGTGACCCACAATCATGAACTGGCACAACGTTGCCAATACAGATTCCAGATGCATGCCGGCCATTTAGCGGCTGATTTGAATCAAACTAAAGAGGATAAACGCCATGTGGGGTAAAATCGCCTGGCGGCTGTTCTGGCGCGAGTTAAGCCGGGGTGAATTATGGGTTATTGCCTTTTCACTCTTTTTAGCTGTACTGACCGTTGTGAGCTTATCTGGCATCACTGAATCTGTGCGTTCTGCTTTGTATCAACGTAGTGCGAATTTTGTCGCGGCTGACAAAATTCTGCGCTCCAGTGTTGGCTTTAATGAACAGGTTCAGCTACAGGCTGATGAGATTAAACTGAAATCATCGCGTCAGGTACAGTTTAATTCCATGTTGTTTGCCAAAGATTTGATGCAGTTGGTGTCTGTCAAAGCAGTATCAGCAGCCTATCCGTTAAGAGGCGAGTTAAAATTAAGTCCCTCTTTGACTGATACCGCTGCGCTTGCATCCTTGCAGCCGAATCAGTTGTATCTGGAAAGTCGTCTTTATAGTTTGCTGGATATCAAGGTAGGCGACAGCCTGGAGCTTGGCGAAAAAGTATTTACCGCTGCTGGCGTTATTGTGGCTGAGCCTGATGCACCCTTGTCTGTATTTGGCAGCTCGCCACGGGTGCTTATGCATTTGGATGATGTGGCCGCAACCGGGATTATTCAGCCTGGTAGTCGGATCAATTACCGCTTGATGTTTGCAGGTTCCCAACAAGACCTGGCATTGCTTGAGACACAAAGCAAAGAACTACTGGGCCCACAGGACAGATGGCAGAAAATGGACAGAGAGTCGGCCATAGGTGGTGCACTGGACAGATCTGAGCGCTTTTTATTGTTATCTGGCCTGTTGGGTATTGTGCTGGCGGCTTGCGCCGCTGCTGTGGCTGCGAATCGCTATAGTCAGCGCCATGCCCGCTCTGTGGCTGTGATGAAAGCTTTGGGCGCAACCACTACCTTGAGCCGGAAAATTTATGGCAGCCATTTATTATTTGTTGTGATCTTCAGTGTAGGCTTTGGTTTGTTGGCTGGGCAGCTGTTGGTGCAATTAAGCCAATGGGGTGTGGCTTTCTGGATGCCAGAGTATCTGGCTGAATTTAGCTTCCGTCCTTTAGGTTTGGGTGTATTAACAGCTGCTATTTGTGCTGTGTTATTTTCGGCCCGGCCTTTATGGCGCCTTGCTGCTGTCCCCGCATTAAATGTATTACGTGAGAAACCCGATCAAATAAAGTTTGACCCTGTGCATTTAATCAGCGGTTCAGTGGCTATCTGGTTATTGATGTGGCTTTTTAGTGGAGACATTTGGATCAGCAGCTGGTTGTTTGTGCTTTGTCTGGTATTTGCTGCCTTACTGATGGGATTTGCGGCTTTACTGGTACGGGTTGCTAAGCCTATGGCTGCAGGGCAAAGCAGTGCGTTACGGCTGGCACTGGCGAATCTACGTCGCAGGTTGTGGCCCAATGCCTTCCAGTTGATCACTTTTAGTCTGGCGTTATTTTTAACTCTGTTGCTGTATTTTTTACGTTCTGAGCTGCTGGACCAATGGCAACAGCAGGTTCCTGAAGGTGCACCGAATCAGTTTCTGGTGAATTTAACGGAGCAGGATAAAACTTCACTGCAACAACTGGCGGCACAACATCAACTCACACTGACAGATTTTTATCCTATGATCAGTGGTCGTGTGTTGGCCGTCAACGGCGAGAACTTTGCTGATGAAGCAACAAAAGAGAAACCTGAACAACGTCAAGGGGTTGGGCGTGAGCTGAATTTAACCTGGTTAAATCAGATGCCGGACAATAACAAGCTGGAAAGCGGGCTGTGGTTTACTGCTGATTCCAAAGCTGAAGTGTCGGTTGAATCACAAATGGCGGAACGGCTTGAGCTGAAGCTTGGCGACATGCTGCAGTTTTCTGTCGGTGGTCAGTTATTTGAGGCAAAGATCAGCAGCATTCGTAAAGTGGACTGGAACAGCTTACAACCAAACTTCTATATGGTGCTGTCGCCTGATCTGATGCAGGGATTTCCAGCGACTTATATCACAGCTTTTTATCTGGATATGTCAGAGCAGGAGTTGTTAAACCAGATAGTGCGGCAATTCCCCACTGTTAGTTTGATTTCCGTCGACACCATCTTAAAGCAAGTAAACGATATTATCAGTCAGGTTTCTGTGGCCTTAACCTTTATTCTGATTTTGGTTTTTGCATCTGCTGTGCTGGTATTAGTGGCACAAGTGCAGGCTACGCTGGAACAAAGAGAACAAGAGCTGGCCATTCTTCGTACTTTAGGTGCTAAGTCGTCTTTCTTAAAAGCCGCACTGTTGTATGAGTTTGCTGCGTTGGGAGGCTTAGCCGGGCTTTTTGCCACAGTCTTAGCTGAAGTCCTGCTGGCTGTAGTTCAGCAGCAATTTTTTGATTTACCCTACAGCCCTCACTGGAGTTTATGGTGGTTAGGTCCTGTATTGGGAGTAGGTTTAGTCACTTTGTTAGGAGCATGGCAGGTCAGAGTATTGCTGAAGATGTCAGGCAGCACTTTGCTCAGACGCGCCCTTCAGAATTGAAGAGCGTTTAAAGCTTCTTTTAACTGTGGATGGTGGAATTGAAAACCACTATCCACTAAACGTTTCGGTTGCACATTCTGACCAAACAACAGAATGTCAGCCATCTCGCCAAAAGCTAAACGCAACACAAAAGCAGGCACTGTAAAAGGTGCTTTTTTACCAAAACGTTCCGCCAACAACTGACAGAACTGTTTATTGCTGACAGGGCGGGGAGCTGTGGCATTAAAAGGCCCGCTCAAGTCATCACGCTGCAGCAAAAAATCGATCAGACGAACCATATCTTCCAGATGGATCCAGGACATAAACTGCTGACCATCGCCAATAGGCCCACCTAAACCGTATTTAAACAACGGCAGCATCTTGCCAAGAGCTCCGCCTTTGCTGCTCAGCACTATGCCTGTGCGTAGTAAGCAGACTCTGGTGTTTGCTCCTGCTGCACGCTGGGCCAGATTTTCCCAACGGGCACAAATATCATGGCTGAACTCAGGATAAAAGGAGTTGTATTCCTCTGTCACTACAGTTCTGCCCTGTCTGCCATAAAACCCTATGGCAGAGCCGCTGAGAAGGACTTTTGGCGGGGTAGTGCACTGCTGAATTTTTTCAGCCAGAGCTTCTGTGAGTTGCCAGCGGCTGTGGCAGATTTTTTCTTTTTGTGATTCACTCCAGCGTCTGTCCGCTATAGGTTCACCTGCCAGATTGATCACAGCATCCATCTGATTGAAGTCGATATCATCAAGAGATTGCTGATATGTGGCGTCAATGGCCAGAATTTCTCTGGCTCTGACGGAAGAACGACTGAGGATATGTAGCTGATGCTGGCCTTGCCACTGTGCAACGAGTGCACGCCCAATCAAGCCTGTAGCGCCTGTGATTAAAATGTTCATCCTAAGTCTCCACAACGATAAGCTACTGAATACAGCCAAGTATAAGTGCTTTAATACGGTTCTGTGGCTTATTATGCTTTAGTATGAACTTGCTTTAATAATTCGATGCGTTGTTTGAAGTGATATAGCTGGCATTGTTTGTATGACGCGCTGGCGGCATTGTTGTCCGGCAACTGACCAATAAACTGCCAACGGCAGTCTTGTTCTGTATAGGTGCTGAAGCTTTGGCGGGCTTTATTAAACAGCTTCAGTCCATCCTGACGACCACTGCTGGCTGCCTGCTCTTCCAGTTTAAACAAATGGTTGTTTTCCCAGCTGGTTAACTCACGTTTGGCCTGCACCAGTTGTTGATCCAAACATTGCATAAATTCTACATTGTTTAGTGTGCTTTGATCACAAGCTTGTTGTGCGCTCAGCGGAAAAACACTTAATAAACCCATCAAAAGCAGTAGTTTGATCATTTTATGCCTGGCTCCGGGAAACGTATAACAAAACGAGCTCCACCCAAAGGGCTTTGAGAGACTTGCAACTCTCCGGAATACGACTTGACCAGTTCGGATACGATGGAAAGACCCACACCATGCCCTTCTTTGTAAGTATCCAGCCGGGTACCGCGTTGGAATAATTCTTCTCTTTTATCCGTGGGTATACCAGGGCCGTCATCTTCAATATCAAGCTGCAGAGGTTTACCAAAGGCGCTTATTTTTACCCGTTCATTACAGGCTTTGCAGGCGTTGTCGAGCAGGTTGCCTAATATTTCCATTAAATCCGTTTCATCACCGCGAAACACCACCTGATCGGTGCAGTGAATTTCTATCAAACAGCCTTTATCCCGATAAATTTTGCTTAAGGCCTGTTCGAGTTTTGTGATCAAAGGTTTCACTTTGATTTGCTTATGCCACAAATCCTGACCTGAGCTGGCAGCTCGTTTTAGCTGGTGTTCAATCATGCCGGTGATACGATCAAGCTGTTCGCGTAGTTCGGGTTGTTCGGATAATTTAGAGGTTCGCAGCACAGCAATGGGTGTTTTTAACGCATGAGCCAAATCACTCAGATGATGGCGGTAGCGCTGTTTTTGCCTGTTTTGGTTGGCCAGCAATAAGTTGAGATCTTCTTTGATTTTGTTCAGTTCAGCCGGATAGTCACGCAGAAGCAGTTCCTGTTGACCACTTTCCAGCTTATGAATTTCCCTGTCCAGCGAAGTTAAAGGTTTAGTGATCCAATAATAAGCCAGCAAAGTTAAACCGATAAGCACCAGCGCTATACCGATAAACCATTGGCTTAAGGTTTTACGGAAGGTCTTCAATGGCTCCTGCAACAACAGATCATTTTGTACTACATGAATAGTTAAAGGCAGGGTGTTGTCGCCTAAATCAAACAACACTGAAAAAGACAGCACCCAGTATTTCTGCTGGTATTGCTCCATCAACACAAATTCATGAGAGGCTGGCAAAATTTGATGAGTAGGCGGATCAAACTGCTGATTAATCGAAGAATCGGATTGCCATAACAATTCATTTTCGCTGGTAATAAAAGCAGCCAGACCAGAATCAGGCCGATAAAAATCAGGCGGCAGCAGATTATTACTCAACTCCACTTTGCCATCTTTGGGCTGCACTTCTGCCAAAATAGAGTACATATGTACTTCAAGTTTTTGCTCAGTACTGGTCAGCAGTTGGGTATAAAAGGCCTGTTCTATCGCAAAGAATGAACTTGGCAGTAAGAAAAATAGCAAAAACAGGCTGATAATACCCTGACGAACCTTGAGCGATAACTGCATTTAACTGACAACCATGGTGAAACGATAACCGCGACCACGCAGGGTTTCTATAGGTTTCAGCTCACCATCCGGATCGAGCTTTTTCCGCAGACGTAATACAAAGACTTCGATGACATTGCTATCCAGATCAAAATCCTGATCGTAAATATGTTCTGTCAGTTCAGTTTTGGAAATCACTTTATTTGGGTTGTGCATAAAGTATTCCAGCACCTTGTACTCATAAGCGGTCAGGCTGACTTCATCTTCACCTAACCAAACTTGTTGAGTTCTGCTATTTAGTTTCACAGGGCCAGAATGCAGCATTGGATCAGGTTGACCTGCAGCGCGGCGAATTAAAGCATTGATACGGGCCAGCAGTTCTTCGGTGTGAAAAGGTTTGGTCAGGTAATCATCGGCACCTGCATCTAAACCTTCCACTTTCTCCTGCCAGCTGCCACGCGCAGTTAATACGATCACCGGCGTTTTAATGTCATTTTGACGGGCTTTACGAATCAGACTAAGGCCATCCATTTTTGGCAGACCTATATCAATAATAGCCAGATCATAAGGGTATTCGCTTAACTTAAACCAGCCGTCGGCCCCATCATGAGCAACGTCCACGCTAAATTGCTGTTGTACTAAATGCTCACGGATTTGTTCCGCCAATAAACTCTCATCTTCAACAACTAATAAACGCATGGGGCTTCCTTTTGAACAATACAGAAACAAAGTGGGGTTATGCTAAAACACTCTGTCAGCTGCGGCAATCCTTAACATCGGACAAAACGTTGAAAGTATAAGATCCAGGTCTGAATTGCTGCTGAATACCCGTCCTACTTGAAGCCGCAGCTTTGTTGACTGCGAGCCTGTTTGCATCACGTGGCCCGGTCACATAGGACTACTATGCTCCCGTCGTCTCAATCTCTGGTCGCCTCACTGCAACTCCAATGACTTAGGGTATGTATTCGTCGTACCTGAAACCGCAGTATTGTTGACTGCGAGCTTTCGCTTTATCTTTAGGTCTCAACTACTTATTGCCTCACTGCAACTTCAATTACTGAAGGAATGATTTTTGTTTAAAAAATGTAAAATTAATGATGCAAAATGTCGCGTTTTGGCTATCTTTATTGACGAGGTTGCAACTCAAAGTGGTTCTTGAGCCTCGATTTACCGGATTGTAGTTGCTGGCAACAACCTTCAGCAACACAGTGAAGAGGTCAGGAACTGTTAAAAGGAGATCACTGTGATGAAAATCGCATTTGTTGCAGCAGTCATGGCCAGTCTGGCCTGTGCAGTTAACATGACCGTAGCTCAAGAATTGGCGAGAGCCCCTATGTCAGTGCCCGCAGCAGCTAAAGTTGCTGATAAAGCCAAACTGAATATTAACCAGGCGTCCATTGAGCAGTTAGTTGCTGTGCCTGGTATTGGTGAAAAAAAAGCTCAAGCCATTAAAGACTACATCAGTGCCAATGGTCCTATTAAAGATCAGAAACAACTGACAGAAGTAAAAGGTATTGGCGACAAATTGGCGGCAAAAGTCGCTGAACACGTTAGTTTCTGAGCCAACCAAGCGCTCGTCAGCTATCGCCGAGCGCTTTCATTTGTTCGTTAGCCCATTGTACCGCCGTATGATAGGCATCAGGCACAGATTTACTATCGAGTTTGAGTGACTGGATCAGGTCACTCGCATTGCTCCATGCCGCTTGCTCATAAAATTTAATCAATTGCAGAAATTGCGCCATAGGTCCTATGCCATCGATCAAGGCATCTTTAATATCTTTGGATAAAGGCAGTTTACTCATTACCGAACTCATCGATTCATCCAGTATTGCATCCATCAGTGACATCATACCGGCTAAAAATGCTTTTGATACGTCAGGAAAGTTTGCAAGTCTGGCTATGTCTTCTGCAAAACGAGCTCTGGTCATCGCCAGTCGCATCAACTCTGCTGGCTTATCACTGCCGATTTGAGCTGTAAAAAGCACAGACAAAAAGCGTTTCAGTTCGGCCTGGCCTAATACCACTATGGCTTGTTTGATAGTCTCTATTTCAGAGCGACGTTTAAATACAGCGGAGTTGGTGTAACGAAGTAATTTGTAGGACAAGTGCACATCACGTTCAAATACCGATGTAATGGTATTTAAATCCATTTCTGGTTTTGCTGTTTCATACAACAATTCTGCCAGTGTCATTTGAGCAGGGGATAAAGCACGGCTTTGCATCATCTCCGGGCGGGAGAAAAAATAGCCCTGAAAATAATCAAAGCCCAAATCCAACGCCTGCAAAAACTCCTCGTTGGTTTCTACTTTTTCGGCCAGCAGCTTAATATGAGGAAAGTCTTTAATGGCTTCTTTGATTTGTAATATGGTATCAAGGCTGGTGGCGCGGAAATCAATTTTGATGATGTCGATCAAAGGGTAAAAATGCCGCCAGACCGGTTGATGAATGTAATCGTCCAGCGCCAGTATATAACCCTGAGCTTTCAGCGATTCACACTCAGCTAATAAACGCTTGCCCGGCTGCACTGTTTCCAGAATTTCGATCACCACTTGCTCACATGGCAACATCGACGGGTACTTTTTCAATAAGGAATCAAGAGTGAAATTGATAAAGCCAGGTTTATCACCTAAAAACTCGTCCAGACCTAAATTGAGCTGACTTCCTTCAATCATGCGGGAAGTGGCTTCGTTGCTGTCAACCTCAGGAAATACGTTTTCCACACCATCCCTGAATAACAATTCATAGGCAAACAGGTTTTTGTCTTTATCCAGAATAGGTTGGCGTGCAGTGTAAAAGTACATAAATTCCTGAACAGCTAAACAGAAGTCATGCTTCAATGTAGCAAAGATTTGCGGGAAAAGACTATGGTCTTGCAGATTTTTTCAAAGATTAACGAAGGAAACTGCAGGGCGCCCTAAATAACAGGCCGCCCACAGTTGGATTGCTTAGTTATTTTCTAACTTATCAGATACTTGCTGAAACAAATGACTTACATTTTCTGTTGGAGCAGAGGTTGACAGGCTCACCAGCCAGGTCAATAAGGCTGAGACAAAAACACCTGGGATCATGGCATAAAGGAAATCATTAAGCTGCTTACCATCAATTTGATAAGGACTGTACGCCCAGAACAGTACAGTTAAAGCACCGGCTGTAATACCTGCTAAAGCGCCCCAGTGATTCATCCGCTTCCAATACAGACTCATCAGCACCACAGGACCAAAAGCCGCACCAAATCCTGCCCAGGCATTTGCCACTAAACCTAAAATTGAACTATTGCTGTCCAGGGCCAGAAATATAGCGACAAGCGCCACAGCAAAAACTGAAACGCGGCCAACCAAGACCTGCTGTTGATCAGTGGCAGCTTTATGTAAGAAGGTTTTATAGAAATCCTGAGTTAAAGCGCTGGACGTCACCAATAACTGCGAAGAGATGGTACTCATAATGGCTGCCAGAATAGCTGCCAATAACAAGCCACCGACGAATGGGTGGAACAAGACCTGAGACAGCAGAATAAATATAGTTTCAGGATCTTTCAGCGGCATTTGAGTTTGCTGAACATAGGCAATACCGACAAAACCTATGGCCATAGCGCCTAGGATAGAGATGATCATCCAGGACATACCGATGCGACGTGCGGCTCTAAAATCTTCCACTGAACGTATCGCCATAAAACGCACAATAATATGCGGCTGGCCAAAATAACCCAGACCCCAGGCCAATAAAGAAATAATACCCAGCACACTGGTGCCGGTAAATAAATCCAGATGTTTTGGATTCAGTTGCTCTATGGTTGCAAAAAGTTGAGTTGGCTGATCTAAAGCACCAAAAGCCACTATTGGCACCATCACCAGCGCAATAAACATAATCATGCCCTGGACAAAATCCGTCATGCTGACCGCTAAAAAACCACCCAGCAGGGTATAAGCGATCACTACACCAGCAGTCAGAAACAGACCAAATTCATAATCCAGGCCAAAGACTTCATCAAACAACTTACCGCCTGCTACCATGCCTGATGAGGTGTACAAGGTGAAGAAGACGACGATGACAACAGCTGAAACCAGTCGTAAAAGCCGGGTTGGATCAGCAAAACGATTTTCCAGATAGTCGGGCAGGGTGATGGAGTCTTTGGCTAATTCGGTATAAACCCTGAAACGGGGCGCCAGCAGCAGGTAGTTCAGATAAGCACCGATCACTAAACCGACGCCAATCCAGATTTGAGAAATACCGGCAACATACATAGCGCCAGGCACACCCATCAGTAACCAGCCACTCATATCCGACGCTCCGGCAGACAGGGCTGTGACTGCAGGGCCTAATTTACGGCCTCCCAGCATATACTCGGACAAATTACTGCTGGACTGACGATAGGCGTATAAACCTATGGCCAACATAGAAAGAAAATAAATAGATAAAGCTAAAATGGTTCCGGTGGCCACTGTGGTTCTCCCGCACTGTTATTGTTGTAGTTATAAGTTGCCGCATGCTACCAATAGCGTTAAACAACAGCTAGTTTTTTAAGGCAAACAAACAAAGTGTTGCTGCTAATTACCGCTGATTTTTATTCCGGGTACAGTTCTGGCAAAGCAGATTTATAAGCTGCCTTCTCCACTGATAACTTTGACCAGCAAATCCACAAGGTTTTGCCTTGCCAGCTTTGCTGCTCTTTCTGATACAGCTGCTGGTTCAGCAGTTGTAATTGCTCTGTAAAAGCAGCATCTTTACACCATTCAGCTAATTCGGTCAGTGAAGCCGGTGGGCGGCCAAATTGTTGCTGAGCCCACAGCATCAGCCATTGCCGTGCTGCTGTTGCATTATTGTTGTGACAAGCCTGCTGTAGCTTTTTTGGATTCGCTTTGGCTGATCCGGAGTTTTGTATTGCTGTCTTTGCTACCGCAGTTTTTGTTGGTCTGAACCAAAGCAATAAAACAACAGAGCTTAACCACAGTAAACTGATCACTGAGCTGGTGTAGTTCCATTGCCATGGGTTAGTGTCTGCAGCTTGAGTCAGTGGAACTTGAGTGGTTGGCACTACAGTTGGGGTTGCACTTTGCTGCGGCAATTCGGGGTTCAATTGCACTGTTAAACGTTTTTCCGGCAAGGTCGCATAGTGCACTGAATTGGTTTTTTTGTTCCACCAGGGCAGTTTTACCTCTGGCAGTACCAACTCACCCGCTTTATTGGCGACGACCGCCATACTAAAGACTTTTTGGGAAACCAGGGTGCCATTACGCTCGGCTTGTTTGGCATGAGGTTGTTCTTTATAGAGTTTGACGCCATCAGGGGCATCGAGAGTTAAATCCGGTAACTGATGTTCAGCCACATCCAGCGCTGTGATAGTAATAGTGCGGGTGACAGGTTCACCTTGAGTGAGTTGATCAGTAGCCGGGCTCCATTCTTCATTCAGGCTGACTAAATCGGCGATCAGCCAGTCACCCGGAAAATTATCTGGTTTGGCTGCAACTTCAATACTTAAGTCATTGGCAGTGGCACTGACTGCTTTGGTTTGGGCGAAATAATCATAACGGCCTGAGTTTCTGTCCAGCATTTCACCGCTGAGCGTCGAACCCGGCAACACAAAAGTACCACTACGTTCTGGGATCAATCGATATTGCCGGGTAAAAGTCCGGTAGCGCTCGCCATTTACCAGTTCGGTGCCTTCTTTGTCTTTACCCAGTTGTTCTATGCTCAGACCCTCTACTTTAGGTTCACTCAATGAACCCCGCTGTAAATCACCCTGGAAAAAGATCTTCACTTCGAGATAGGCCAGTTGTTGTACATAAAGCTGCGTGCTATCCAGACTACTTTGTAAGAACAGCTGAGCATCCTTCGTCGTTTGTGTCTGTGCTGAGCCTTGTACCACTTCGACTTCAAGAGCTGTGGAGCTGACCCCTTCAATCTCAAAGGCCGGAATAATAAAAGTACCGCTTTGTTTGGCTTTAAGCAGCAGGCGCCAACTGGTGGTGCGACTGGCCTGACCGTTGACGATTTGCATTTGCTGACCCATAGAAGGGCCTTGCACTATAAAATCTTTGTCTAGTACCGAAAAATCTGGCTGAGCAGCCACCTGATCATCAGCGACCAGTTCCAACACCGCCGTCTCACCTAATAACAAAGGATTCTTATCCAACGATACTTTTAATTCAGTCAAAGCCCACACCGGGCTGCTTACTATTAGAAACAGGCATAACCACTGCTTTACCATTCTTCGACAACTCCGGCTGGTGGTTGATCATAACGACGTTTTTGATATTCAATCGCCATCTTGCGACGTAATAACAAAGAGGGATCATCTTGTACTTTGCGTAATAAATTATCCAACTGCTGACTTTGTTCAGCGTTTGCATTAGGCCAGGCTTCAGAAATGGCTTTTTGCTGCTGTGCTTCTTTAGTCTCTTTGTTTTCTTCTGTCTGTTCAGCCAGCTGTTCTTGTTGTTTTTGCTGTTGCTGCTGTTGTTCTGTCTGGCCTGGTTGCTGATCTTTTTGTGAAGCTGCATCAGTGCCTTGTTCAGCAGGCTGCTGTTCTGACGACTGCTGTGAGGATTGTTCTTTTGACTGCTGTTTTGATTCAGAGCCTTCGCCTTCCTCACCAGACTGTTCGCCTGATTGCTCACCTTGCTGCTGACCCTGTTGTTCGCCTTCGCCTTTTTGTTGTTGCTGCTGTTGCTGTTCCAACGCTTTTTTCACAGCATCAATATTCTGTTGGGCTTTATCAAGTTGTGGGTTTTTTGCCAGCGCTTGCTGATAGGCTTCTATCGCATCCTGATATTTTTTTTGCTGCGCCAGGCTATTACCCAGGTTATACAGAGAATCAGCTGTATCCAATTGGCGATAAGACTGCTCTGCAGCGGCATAATCTTCTGCTTTATAAGCCGCATTGCCTTTCCAAAGTGGGTCTTCAAAATTTTGCCAGGCGCTTGAGTAATCACCTTGCTGATAAGACGCTTGTGCTTTTTGCTGTTGCGTCTGCCAGAGGTCACTCCATTCGAAAGCTTCAGCTTTTGGCATAAAAAGCACCAACACAAACACAGTCAGAGCACCCCGTTTATGCAGCCACAAGGCTAAAGGCAGCAATAACCACACCAGATAAACTGCATTATCCTGCCATTGATCACCAAAAAGTTTTTGCTGATCGTCGCTGTCAGTTTTTTTCTCCAGAGGTTTCAGAGCGAGCAGGGCCTCAACATCGGTATCTTCCGACCCTGCAACGGCAAAAACTCCGGCTCGCAATTCTGCTAACTGCTGTAACTGCGCCAAAGGGACACGGGGCAGCACTATCGCGCCCTGACTATCCTTTAACAGTTCACCATTGCTTAAACGTACCGGCGCTCCCTGGGTGGTGCCAAAGGCCAGGACAGATAATCGATGGGGCCAGTTATCCATCAACTCACGCAGGCGGGGGTAATCAGAGGAGGCAAAACCGTCTGTAAACAGCACCACATCACCCTGCACATAACCGCCTTGCTTGAGCAGCTGATCGGCAAGCATTAATGCAGCCTCAAGGTTAGAACCTTGCACCGGCATAATATCAGGGCTGAGTTCAGGCAACAGCAGCCGCACGTTATTGTGATCCTGAGTTAAAGGTGAAATTACAAAAGCATCACCAGCGAAACTAACTAATGCCAGTTCCCCTTCTTTAATACCATCGATGTAATCCAGCGCTTTAAAACGAGCCTGAGTAAAGCGATCCGGTGATAAGTCTGTGGCCCGCATTGACATCGACATATCCATCAGAATCACAGTGGCTTTTTTCAGTTGAAACACTGGTTGTGGCAAACGTTGCCAACTTGGACCTGCCAGAGCAATAACGCTAATTAACCAGATGATCAATACCAGCCATAACAGCGGTTTTTGCTTTTGTGTGGCCGGAACAGTGAGTAACTCTTTTTGCAGATGTGGAGCTATCCAGTGTTGCCATGCACTTTGCGGTTGGCGCAGTTTGGCGAACAGACCCCAAATCAACAACGTCGGCAGCAGCAACCAGAAATACTCTGGTCTTAACCAATGAAAATCAGCCCACATGTTTTATTCTCCCTGACCATCTGACCTGGCCTAAGGCAAGTAATACAGAACAAAACAAAGCCGCTAATAAAGGCCAGTGCAACAAACTTTGTTGAGGGCGGTAACTGATTTGATCGCGCTCTATAGGCTCTAATTGATCCAGCAGTTTATAAATTTGTGCCAGTTCAGCCAAATCCCGGGCACGGAAATACTTGCCTCCAGTCTCCTCTGCAATACGGGTCAGCAGCACTTCGTCTAAATCCTGAGAAGGGTTAATCAACTGGCGGCCAAAAATACTTTGCTGCACCATTTGTTCGGCGCCAACACCTACGGTGTACACTTTGACTCCGGCGGCTTTGGCCAGTTGCAAGGCTTCCGTCGGCTGGATCACGCCGGCAGTATTAGCACCATCACTCAATAAAATCAGTACTTTATTTGATGTTTCATAAGCATTCAGACGTTTAACAGCCAGACCTATAGCTTCACCTATGGCGGTACGCTCACCGACTAAACCACGCACGGCTTCATCCAGCATGGTTTGAATGGTGGTTAAATCATAAGTTAAAGGGGTTTGCTGATAAGCGGCATCGCCAAATAAAATCAGGCCAATACGATCGCCTTTACGCTGCTGAATAAAGTCGCTGACGACCAACTTCACGGCCTGCAACCTGTTGATACTTTGCCCCTGATGCTGCATATCGCTGATATCCATAGAACCGGATAAATCCAGTGCCAGCATCAAATCGCGGCCTTGTTGTGGCAAGGTGACGGTTTCACCCAGCCATTTAGGTTGGGTGGCGGCAAGCACCAAAAAACACCAGCATAACAGCGCCATTACCGTTTTGACTGAGCGGGGCGCTTTACTGACTAACCCCGATCCCTGACTGCTGGCCTGGATCAAGGCTTTGTGTTTCAAAGGGCTGCCTTGCTGCTGAGTTTTACGTCGTAGCAACAGTGGCAGAGGGAGCAGAATAAACAACCAGGGATAGCTAAATTCAAACATCAAAGCTGCTCCAGCTGTTTGGCAGAGACTTTATTCAGCCATTGGGTGGCAAACTGCAGATAAACGCTAAAATCAGTTTGCTCAGGCTGCTGCTGGTACAACAATTTTTGTAAGTCAGGCAAAGGCTGCTGGGGTAATTGCTGCTGCAAAAAGTCCTGCCATTGTTTCACTGGCGCAGATAAAACCACATGCCCTGGACTGTAACAGCGTACCAGACGTTTTAGCAGTTCATTCAGTTCAGCACTCTGATCTGGTTTTTTAATCAGTCGCAGTTCTGCTTTGGCCTGGCGTAATGGCAAGGCTTTTTGCCATTTTTTCCAGAAAAAACGAAAGCCATAGGCCAGCACTACAACAAGCAGCAATGCAAGCAACCACCAGCCTGGTGCTGGTGGCCAGAAGGTGTTCAAAACTGGCTCCTGAATATCAGCTAAAGCCAGTTGGGGTTCAGTGTTCGCCATCAGGCCAACTCCTGTTTAATTGTTCAATCAAAGGTAAAGCAGCACTTATTTCTAAATAACGACAGTTAAGCTTTTTTAAGTTCAACTGCAAGGCCTGTTGCCACTGGCTTTGTTGCTGCTGATAACTGTCTTTTAAACTTGATGAACCTAAATCCAGCGTTTTTAGTTCCTGACCATCTGTGACCGCAGCCAAACCTGAAGCAGACAAAGGCAGTTGCAAATCCAGTGGATCGGTAATATGCACACAACGAATTTCATTATGCTGGCGCATCGTCTGCAAGTGGCGCAAGCCTTGTGCGTCAAGCGCGCTGAAATCTGAGATCACAAAAATAAGTGCGCCTGGACGAGCTAAACGTCGCATTAAACCCAAAGCATGATTGAGGTTGGACTCTGCAGCCATGCCCTGATTTTGCTGAATTTTAATCAGCGTATTTAAATAGCGTAATACGGCCTGACTGCGCGCTGCAGGTTTAAGCTCAAGCAATTGCTGTTCACTGAAGACCAAGCCACCCAATTTGTCGCCGGTTTCACGCACATGCCAAGCCAATAAGGCGGCTAAATGCGCAGCCTGTACTGATTTGAGCAGTAATTTTGTGCCAAAACGCATCGACTCCGACATATCAGTCAGGATAAACACCGGTCGCTCTTTTTCTTCGCGGAATAATTTAGTGTGGACTTTGCCGGTGCGGGCTGTGACACGCCAGTCGATGGTACGCACGTCATCACCAGGTTGGTAATGCCGTACTTCATCAAACTCCATGCCGCGGCCTTTCGTGCGCGCCAGATAGCTGCCTGCCAACTTACTTTGAATCGCCATTTTGGGCGCTAAATCCAGCAAAGCATGATGGCGCTGATAGGCCAGCAGTTGCGGTAAATCCAGATGGATACCGTCTGTGGCCAGTTGTTCAAGCTGAAGTTGTGTGTTCATCAATAACAAATCAGGCAACCGGAACCAGTTTTAAAATCTCTCTGAGCACATCATCAGTGCTTAAGCCCTGAGCTTCGGCATCGTAAGTTAAGATCAGACGATGACGTAACACATTAAAAAACACCGCCTGAATATCATCTGGCGTGACAAAATCACGGCCTTCTAGCCAGGCTTTAGCGCGAGCGCAGCGCTCCAGTGCAATACTGGCGCGCGGACTGGCGCCATAAGCAATCCATTTTGCCAGTTGCTCGCTGTAGGCTGCTGCATTACGGGTTGCCATTACCAATTGCACTATGTAGTTTTCCAGGCTTTCGGCCATATGCAGTTTTAAAATATCCTGACGGGCGGCAAAAATATCGGCCTGACTGATAGGGCTTAATTTGGCTTTCTCGTGGGATAAAGCCTCACCCCGGGTTAAACGTAAAATAGCCAGTTCAGTGGCTGCATCCGGATAATCGACTTTCAGATGCAATAAAAACCGGTCGAGCTGGGCTTCAGGCAACGGATAAGTGCCTTCCTGCTCCAACGGGTTTTGGGTGGCCATCACTAAAAACAGCTCGGGCAGGGCATAAGTTTTACGCCCTACAGTAATTTGTTTTTCTGCCATAGCTTCTAACAAAGCCGACTGCACTTTAGCAGGAGCTCGGTTAATTTCGTCAGCCAAAATAATATGGTGAAACAAAGGTCCTGCCTGAAATTCAAACTGACCTGTTTCAGGACGGTAGATATCTGTGCCTGTTAAATCGGCTGGTAATAAATCCGGCGTAAACTGAATGCGGTGAAAACGACCTTCCACGCCGTGCGCCAAAGCGTTGACCGCTCTGGTTTTGGCTAGGCCTGGTGGGCCTTCCACCAGCAAATGACCATTGGCCAATAAAGCCAACAAAATACCTTCCGTCAGCGCATGCTGACCTAAGACCTGACTGTCCAGATAGTCTTTTAAAGCGGAGAATGCGTTTACCATAATGCTCACTGCTGCTTATAAGTTAATGTTGTTTATTTTCCAAGCAGTTAGCTTGAAAAAAAGCTAGGCTAAGACCACTTGCTTTTATATAAGGTTCAACACCTTTTAAAACAAGTGTTTTAATTTGCCTAATCTCTGGTTACAATCGAATTATCTACAGGTCAGACCTGTCACGAGTCACACTAAGAGGATTGTCCATGGCTGCGCCACTACAACTTACCACACGTCAGGGAGACCGTATCGCCATAGTGCGTGGTCTGCGTACTCCATTTGCGAAACAAGCGACCGAATTCCATGGCATTTCAGCGCTGGAACTGGGCAAGCTGGTTGTGAATGAACTGCTGATCCGTAGCGAATTGTCGCCCAAGTTAATAGATCAATTGGTTTTTGGTCAAGTTGTACAAATGCCGGAAGCGCCAAACATTGCCCGTGAAATCGTATTAGGCACTGGTATGAATGTACATACTGACGCGTTCAGCGTGACCCGCGCTTGTGCTACCAGCTTCCAGTCTGTAGTCAGCGTGGCTGAAAGCATGATGGCTGGTCACACTGAAATTGCCATTGCCGGTGGCGCAGATTCAAGTTCTGTATTACCTATTGGCGTCAGTAAAAAATTAGGCCGGGCTTTGGTCGATTTAAACAAAGCCAAAACTTTTGGTCAGAAATTGGCGATCTTCCGCCGTTTAGGTTTAAAAGATTTGTTGCCAGTGCCACCGGCAGTGGCTGAATACAGCACCGGCTTGTCGATGGGTGATACGGCTGAACAAATGGCTAAAACCTATGGCATCAGCCGTGCCGATCAGGACGCTATGGCGCACCGTTCACATAGCCTTGCTGCGCAAGCCTGGAAAGATGGTTTATTAAAAGATGAAGTGATGGCCGCTCATATCGAGCCGTACAAAACCTTCCTTGAAATAGACAACAATATTCGTATGGATTCCAAACTGGAATCGTACAGCAAATTAAAACCAGTATTCGACCGTCAGTTTGGTACTGTCACAGCAGCCACCAGTACTCCACTAACAGATGGTGCTTCTGCCGTACTGATGATGACAGAAAGCCGCGCTAAAGCTATGGGTTATGAAGTGCTGGGTTATATCCGCAGCTACGCTTTTGCTGCTATCGATGTGTGGGAAGATATGCTGATGGGACCTTCTTACGCGACGCCAATTGCTTTGGATCGCGCCGGTTTGAAGCTGTCTGATTTAACCCTGATTGAAATGCACGAAGCTTTTGCCGCTCAGGCGCTGGCCAATATGAAAATGTTTGGCAGCAAAACTTTTGCCGAACAAAAACTGGGTCGCTCTGAAGCAATAGGTGAAATTGATATGGCGAAATTTAACGTGATAGGCGGCTCTTTAGCCTACGGTCATCCTTTTGCGGCAACCGGCACCCGTTTAATTACTCAGACGTTAAATGAATTAAAACGCCGTGGTGGTGGTATTGGTTTAACCACAGCTTGTGCAGCCGGTGGTTTAGGTGCAGCTATGATAGTGGAGACTGAATAATGACTCAGCCTGTTTCTAATGCACAACCTACCTTTAGTTTAAGCATTCGCCCTGATCATATTGGTGTGATCAGCATGGATGTGGCAGGCGAGAGCATGAATGTGCTCAAAGCTGCTTTTGCTGATGAAATTAAATCTTTGCTCAGCGAAATTAAAAACAATAAAGACATCAAAGGTTTAGTTATTATCAGTGGTAAGCCGGATTCCTTTATCGCCGGTGCCGATATTTCGATGCTGGATGGTTGCACTACAGCTCAGCAAGCCGAAGACATAGGTCGTATGGGCCAACTGGTGTTTAACCAGCTTGAAGCTTTATCTATTCCGTTAGTGGCAGCTATTCATGGCCCTTGTTTAGGCGGTGGTTTAGAGCTGGCTTTAGCCTGTCATGCCCGTGTTGCGACCACAGACAACAAAACTGTATTAGGTTTACCTGAAGTGCAGCTGGGATTATTGCCTGGCAGCGGTGGTACTCAGCGTTTACCTCGTTTAGTAGGCATTCAAAAAGCTTTGGATATGATTTTAACCGGCAAGCAGTTGCGTGCTGCTCAGGCGAAAAAAATCGGTTTAGTCGACGCTGTTGTCCCTAAAAGTATTCTGCTGGAAGCCGCTGTACAATTGGCGCTAAAAGGCAAACCGGCAGCTCGTGAAGTCAAACTGAACTTTGTTGGTAAAGTGCTGGAAAAAACGCCTTTTGGCCGCGCTATTGTGTTTAATCAGGCAGAAAAACAGACTTTAGCCAAAACTCATGGTAATTACCCGGCGCCGCTGAAGATCCTCAAAGCCATTAAAGCGGGTGTGGATGGTGGTTTTAATAAAGGCCTGGATGTGGAAGCCAAAGCTTTTGGTGAACTCTGCATGACCAGCGAGTCCAAAGCTTTACGTTCGTTATTTTTTGCCACGACTCAGATGAAAAAAGAGACTGGTGCAGGGGATGTTCAACCCCGTAAAGTGCGCAAAGCCGCCATTTTAGGTGGTGGTTTGATGGGCGGTGGTATCGCCAACGTCACAGCCACTAAAGCGGGCGTGCCGGTGCGGATCAAAGACATCAGCCAGCAGGGTATTTCCAATGCGATGAAATACAGCTACAGCCTGCTGGAGAAAAAACTGCGTAAACGTTTTGTCACTAAGACTGAAGTGCAAAAACAAATGTCTTTGCTGACAGGCACCACAGATTACAGCGGTTTTCATGATGTGGATTTAGTGGTTGAAGCTGTATTTGAAGATTTAAATTTAAAGCAGCAGATGGTCGCTGATATCGAAGCCAATTGTTCAGAACATACGGTCTTTGCCAGCAACACCAGTTCATTGCCTATAGGTCAGATCGCGGCTAAAGCGGCTCGCCCTGAAAATGTCATTGGTCTGCATTACTTCTCTCCTGTGGACAAAATGCCACTGGTTGAAGTGATAGCCCATGACAAAACCTCGGCTGAAACCATTGCGACTACTGTGGCTTTTGCCCGTAAGCAAGGCAAAACGCCGATCGTCGTAAAAGATGGCGCAGGTTTTTACGTCAACCGTATTCTGGCGCTGTATATGAATGAAGCCGCCAATATACTGCTTGAAGGTGAACCAGTTGAAGCGCTGGATAAAGCGCTGGTAAAATTTGGTTTCCCTGTTGGTCCTATTACTTTGCTCGATGAAGTGGGTATAGATGTAGGCGCTAAAATTTCTCCCATTCTGCTGAATGAATTGGGTGAGCGTTTTACCGCTCCAGCTGCCTTTGACCGCTTATTGGCGGATGGCCGTAAAGGCCGTAAAACCGAAAAAGGTTTTTACCTGTACGGCGCCAAAGCCAAAGGCAAAAAGCAGGTTGATGCTTCGGTTTATACAGTGCTTGGTTTAAACCCAGCGGCTAAATTGAGCGGCGATCAAATAGCGCTGCGCTGCGTGGTGCAAATGCTGAACGAGGCAGTGCGCTGCTTAGAAGAAGGCATTATCAGTAGTGCCCGTGACGGTGATATAGGCGCCATCTTCGGTATAGGCTTCCCGCCGTTCTTAGGCGGCCCGTTCCGCTATATCGATCAGATGGGTGCCGCAACTCTGGTAGCGCATCTGCGTAGCTTTGAGAGCCGTTTTGGCACTCGTTTTGCCCCAAGCAAGCTGTTGCTGGAAAAAGCAGAACAAAACACCACTTTTTATTAAGTTATCTATTGATCTTAAAAAGGCTCCTATAGGTTAGGGGCCTTTTTTGTTATTTTTTGTCTCTCTCATTTTAGCTTCTGACACCGTCTTTTTTTGTTACATCTTATTCGTCGCATAAATGAGCTCCTGCTGTGGTTGTAAAATGCTGGTTGTGTTAACGTTTTGTTGTTTTTACCAACAAAATTCAAGCACAAAAAAGAGAGAGAAATATGCCCAATCCGGTCCGTATCCTTGGTTATGGAGTTGCTATGCTCACCAGTTTGCATCTTATGGCAGCTATGCCTTCCTCAGCGCCTGTAGCGCCAGTAAAACCTTATATAGTGAAATCAGAAAATGGCGACAGGCAAGATCCCTATTATTGGCTGAGAGACGATAAAAGGCAGGCTCCGCAAGTATTGGCTTATCTGAATGCTGAAAATCAGTATTACCAGCAGTATGCCGACCAGTATAAAACTTTGAGTAAAAGTCTGGCCGATGAAATTATTGGCCGGGTGAAACAAGACGACAGCACAGTGCCAGTGGTGAAAGGCGACTATTCCTACTACACCCGCTATGAGCAAGGCAAAGAGTACCCGATTTATGCGCGTAAGCCCAAAGCAGGTGGTGCTGAGCAAGTGATGCTGGACGTCAATAGCATGGCACAAGGCAAAGATTTCTATCAAATAGGCAACTATCAGGTTAGTCCTAACCAGCAGTTGCTGGCCTACGCAGAAGACACCACTGGCCGTCGTAATTACAACCTCAAAGTTCGTGACTTACGTACAGGCAAAGACTTAACCACTGCTATTACAGGTGCTGAAGCTTCTATCGCCTGGTCGGCTGACAACAGTCAGTTGTTTTATATTGAAAAAGACCCTCAAACTTTATTGGGCACCAAAGTCCGTCGTCATACCCTGGGTCAGGCTGTGGCGAAAGATGAAGTACTGTATGAAGAAAAAGACAGCAGTTTTTATATGGGTGTGGGCAACAGTGCTGATGAAAAGTATGTCGTGATTTGGCTTGGCAGCACAGTATCCAATGAAATGCTGGTGCTAAAATCTGACGATAAAAAAGGCAAATTTACTGCTATAGCGCCACGTCAACGTGACTTCAAATATGAAGTGGAGCATATAGACAATCGTTGGGTGATCATGACCGACTGGGATGCACCAAACTATCGCCTGATGACGGTCAATGATGACAAGATTGGTGATCGCAGTCGCTGGCAGCCCTTGCTTGCACATAACCCGGATGTGTTTATTGAGTCGTTCCAGCTATTTACCGATTATCTGGTGATTAACGAGCGCAGCAATGGTCTGGACAGAGTGCGTCTGATGCCATGGTCTGATTTAAGCAAAGCCCAGTATGTAGAATCAGATGAAGCTGCTTATGTGGCGAAAACCGACAATAATCCAGAGCAAAACAGCCAGTGGTTGCGTTACAGCTATACCTCCCTGACGACTCCAGCTTCAGTCTATGAAATGCATATGAAAACAGGTGAAAAGCGTTTATTGAAGCAACAGGAAGTCTTAGGTGGTTTTGATAAAAACAACTATCAGACAGAGCGGGTTTGGGCCAAAGCAAAAGATGGTACTCAAATTCCAGTCAGCCTGTTGTATAAAAAAGGTCTGAAAAAAGACGGCACTGCACCTTTGTATCAATATGCCTATGGCTCTTATGGTATCTCTAGTTCTCCATCCTTTCGTAGCACCGTATTGTCTTTAGTCGACCGTGGTTTTGTCTACGCCATAGCTCATATTCGCGGTGGCCAGGAAATGGGCCGCAACTGGTATGAAAACGGCAAGTTACTGAAAAAGGTCAATACCTTCACTGACTTTATCGATGTGACTGATTATCTGGTGGCACAAAAATACGCTGCGAAAGATAAAGTCTTTGCGATGGGCGGTAGTGCAGGTGGTTTGCTAATGGGCGCTATTGCCAATATGGCTCCGGATAAATACCGTGGTTTGGTGGCTCATGTGCCTTTTGTCGATGTAGTCACCACTATGCTGGACGAATCTATTCCGCTGACGACCAATGAGTTTGACGAGTGGGGCAATCCAAAACAAAAAGTCTATTACGACTACATGTTGTCGTATTCACCTTATGATCAGGTCAAAAAGCAGGCCTATCCTGCCATGTTAGTCACTACCGGCTTGCATGACTCACAAGTGCAGTATTTTGAACCAGCGAAATGGGTGGCTAAGCTGCGTACCGTCAAAACGGATCAGCAGCCTTTATTGTTCCGCACCAATATGGAAGCGGGTCATGGCGGCAAATCAGGGCGTTTCTCACGCATGATTGAAATTGCCGACGAATACGCTTTTATTTTGTCGTTGTTGCCAGCGACACCAGCTTCTTAAGCTAAAGCCAAAAAGTCTAAAGCTGTAAAAATAGCGGCGCTGCATCGCAGATGTGCGCCGTTTTTTCTTTTTATGCACCATGACTGATACTTTCGTCGCATTTGTCGGTGTTTTTCGCAGTCAAGAGGTTATCTGTCTGGTATAGTGCGGCGGTTTTTTAAGCAGAGTTCCTGAGCAGGAGAGTTGTGTGGTTTTTATCCTGAGTCTTTTATGTCTGAGCAGTGTCAGTGTCTATATTGCGGCTTTACGTGCTGGAATGGCTGCTAAACGCTGGGCTCTTGCTGCTTTATGTTTAGGTCCGTTGGTGCTTCCCCTATTTCACAATCATAAAAGATTAACGTTACGCCGTGCCTTTGGGCGGTTTTCGAATTTCTTTTAGTACTGATCCTGCCTGTTATTCATAACGTATCAAAATTTGCAATTTGGACGGATTAAAACGGTTATTGGTCAAACAGTTGCGATTGTTTTCTGAACAAAATGTGGCTTCCGTGGCATTACAAAATCATTTCTTTTGACAAAGCAAAATTTTTGTTTGACGAGTCTGATTTTGTTTACCATACTGCGCACAGTTTGATTCGGATAGCTGTAGATACAACAAAATTAGAGGAAAAAAGTGATGCAGCAAAGTTTTGTCGCTAACCGTCGCTTTTTCGATGACCAGAATTTCCCTAAGGGATTCACCAGGTCCGGGCGCTTTACTCTGGCAGAGGGTAATCTGCTGGAAAAACATGGCAACGCCATGCAGGAACTGGAAGCAGGCTCACGCCAGCCAGTCAATGAAGAAGAACAACGTTTTATCGCTGTTTGCAAAGGCGAGCAGGAAGCAGCCAGCCAGTATGAAAAGGTCTGGGTGAAGTACAAGCAACGTCTGCAGGAAAAACGCAAATTCCATACCGTGTTCGGTAAGAAGCGTATTGCAGATGGTGGCGAAGACTTCTCTTTTGTAGATAACGACGCAGATTAACCTAACACATAAAAATGGGGTCAGATCACATTAATTGCCAAGCAATTAATGTGATCTGACCCCATTTTTATTTAACCAGGAACAGCCGTCAGTTTTGGTTTTTGTTGCTTCTGTTGTTTTAGGAACAAACCAAAATCATGGGCTGACAAAGGCTTACTGTAGAAATAGCCCTGAATAATCTCACAGCGTAGCTGCTTCAGCTGTTGCAGCTGCTCAGCTTGCTCCACCCCTTCGGCTACCACTGTCAGGTTCAGGTTGTGTGCTATGGTGACTATGGTATCCACCATATTACGGCCACGAGCTGTATTCATATCGTCGATAAAGGCTTTGTCGATCTTCAGTGTATTGAGCGGGAACTGCTTTAAATAAGCTAAAGACGAGTAGCCGGTGCCAAAGTCATCCATAGCTAAATGAATACCGCGAGCCCGAAGCTTCTTCATTGTATCTATCGCCAGAGTGGGCGATTGCATCACTGTGCCTTCGGTGATTTCCAGCTCCAGGTGATAAGAGGGCAGTTCAGAGCGCTGCAGTATATCGTCTATCTGTTCACACAAAAACGGCAGCATAAACTGCTTGGCTGATAAGTTCACCGCAACACGGCCATGAAACAGGCCCATATCTATCCAGCGTTTGACGTCTTCGCAGGTTTTTTGCAGAACCACTTCACCAATTTCGAGAATTTGGCCTGTTTCTTCTGCCACAGGAATAAAAGAAGCCGGGCTGATTAAACCTTTTTTCGGTGTAATAAAACGCACCAGGGCTTCCATCCCCACTAGTTGACCTGTGACTATGTCCATCTTTGGCTGATAAAACACCGTAAAATAATCTTCCTTTAAACCGTGACGGATCAGATTTTCCACCTGCAATCGTTTAACCGCCAGCTTGTTCATTGAATCATTAAAAAACAGGTAACGGTTGGCGCCTTCGTGTTTGGCATGATACATGGCCGTATCGGCGTTACGCAGCAGTGCCTGAGGGTCGTGGCCATCTTCCGGATACAGCACTATGCCAATACTGCTGGTGATCGCCAGTTCATGTTGTTCAATAAAAAATGGCAGGTTAATTTGTTTCAGCAGATCTTTGGCCAGACTGGTGATGCTGTGAATATCATTGGTATTTTCCAGCACCACTGCAAATTCATCTCCGCCTAAACGGTAGAGTTTGGCTTTAAAGCGGGTAAAGAGGCTTAAACGTTCGGATAATTTGCAGAGCAAGGTATCGCCGAGTTCATGTCCTAATGAGTCATTAATTTTTTTGAAATTGTCTAAATCGAACACCAAAAGTGCATGCTCTACCTGCTCACGCACCAACTGGCTTAAGTGGCTGGAGAAACGAGCTCTGTTTGGTAAGCCGGTTAAGGTATCGGTGTCGGCCAGGCGATTCAGCTCAGCTTCGCGTTTTTTCCGCTCGCTGATATCGGAGACCACGCCGACAAATTGCTGCACCTGACCAAGCTCATCTTTAATCACATCAAAACTTAGCTCTGCCTGATACAGTTCACCGTTGTGTCTTTTATCTTCAATTTCACCGGCCCAATAGCCTTGTTCTAATAAAGACTGACGAATTTCATGTAAAAAGCGGGCAGGGTAGAGACACAGCTCAAATATACTATGCAGTGCTGATTCCCGGCTTTTACCTGTCATGCTGACAAAAGCAGGATTGACTTCTAACAAGGCGAAATTAGTATCACAGACCATCACCGCATCGGAGATATTTTCCAGACAACGGGCGAATAAGCTTAAGCGCTCTTCCGTTTCTTTGAGCTGCTGGATATTTTTTAACGTACCGGTCATGCGGATAGCCTGACCTTGTTCATTCAGTTGCACTACTTTACCGCGATCCAGTACCCAGACCCACTGGCCGTTGGCTGCTTTAATGCGGTAACTGGCTTCAAAAATGGGAGTCATACCATGCATATGTTGCTGCAGCGAACTGGTGACCCGTTCTAAATCTTGTGGGTGAATTTCAGAGCGATTCGGCGGAAATTGTTGACTGTCACCTGGCTTTTCCAAAGGTTGATGCCAGGAGCTTGAGCGATACAGCTGGCCTGCCTGCATATCCCAGTCCCATAATTCATCGCCGCTGCCCCATAAAGACAAACGTAAACGCTCTTCACTTTGTTCCAGTTTGGACTGATAACGTCGCATCCGCACTATGCTCAGATGAGCCAGTGCGAGGGCAACTATGGAGAGGGCGGAGATGACCGTCAGCACATAAGGCTGCAGCTGCTCCCAACCTGCGGCAAACGCAGGTAGAGGCGCACTAATGACAAGACTTAATGGCAGCGATAAAACAGGGATCAGGCGCACAGTCAGACTTTTTTAATTGATGTCAATTCACGGTAACTAATGTTACTCACACTGTCAAAGCCATTCCGATAATAAAGGTAATTTCTCTAATAAATTGAACGGGTTTTGCTCAGTTAAATGGCTGTGATCCGGTTTATCTCCTGTCGCGAGAAAGATTGCATCGTAATCCGGTGCCAGTAACTGGTAAAAAAACGAGATGAAATCTTTCAGGCTCAATTGCTCCAGCGCTATTTCTATCTGCTCGTTTAAATCAAACTGATGGTCACCTTGCCCAATCGCCAGCCACAGCCGTTTGGCTCTGGCGCCTAAGCTGCTGTCGCGTTCCTTTATTTGTGTTGCCAGGCCTTGTTTCATCTGCACAAATTCTTCTTCATCCAACTCTTCAAGTTCAGACAGAAAGTTTTTGTAAAAATCCAAAGTGGCTTTGTACAAGTCGGCGCAGGAGGCTGCAGGGCTTTGAATATAAAAGGCGATGCCAGGCAGCAGATTCATAGGCACGTAGCCCGTACCCACCAGATAACCCAATTGCTGTTCGGTGCGCAGCACATGAAAATACTCAGGCGAAAGTAAATGATTGGCCAGCATAAAAAGCGCCATGTCTACAGGTTGCTTTTGCCGTGACGGCAGATAAATCACCAGCGCCTGATCGCTGTGTTCAACCGGAACCCGAACCCATACCGGGCCTATGCCTTGCGTATTGTAACGTTGGCGAGGCAAGGCTTCGCCCTGGTGTTGCTCTGCAAGCCACAGTTTTAGTGCCTGACTTAACTGTGTCGCATCTGCAACGTGCCAGTTACCGACCATAAAGGCATCCAGATACACCTGCTGCAATAACTGCTGGTGAAACTGAATAAAATCGCTGTAGCTTTGTTGCTGCAAAGCCTCTGCCAGTTGATCAATATCTGGATTTAAAGGTTGCAGTAAAGAGGACAACTGACTAAAGAGCTTGGAAACCGGTTTGTTTTTACTGTGATTTTGCCAGTGCCGGATCAATTGACGTTTAATTTCATCAAAACGTTGTTCATCAAACTGACAAAAAGCCATCTGAGCCAGTAAATCGGCCACTAACTTAATCTGGTTACCTGCTAAACCACTGCTGTGTAAGCTGATGCCATTGTGCTGCACATGCAAGTGATAGGTTAAACCTGCTGTAGTGGCCGCATAAAAACTTTCGTTGATCTGATCCTGAAATAACTCCAGCCATAAACGACTGCTGGCCATCTGAGTCACAGATTGAATGCAGTTAGGCAAATTCAACTGGACAAAAATATGGCCTTTTGGTGTTTTAAAATCTGTGTCTGCTTTAAACCACAACTTAAAGCCTGAATCCTGCACCAGAAGTTGTGGTTTAGTCATATGGTCAGCATCAGCCAGCAATTTTAACTCTGTCACCAAATAAGGGTTACTTTGTGGCAGATGGTTACCTTCTGGCACCTTAGCCTGCAGGTAATGATCGATCTGGCTTTGCTGCAGAGGTTGCACGCTATAAGGTGTCTGGTACCAGCGAGCTTCCCGATTGGCGTGGATGTCCGGAGCAATAAACATCACTCGCATATTGTCGGGGCGGAAATGCCCCAGCAATTCACGGTATAGCTGCTCTGGTGGTATATCCATGCGATAGTCGCCATAGACATAATCATCGACCGGATAATGCTGCATATTGACCGACAAATCGCAGGCTCCCTGCAGAGCTGTGCTGGGTTCCTGATACAAGTAGCTCCACTGCACTAAACGTTGACGTTCCAGAAATAAATGCTCTGGAAAGGGTGACTGACGCAGCAATTGCAACTGGCCAAACATAGCCTCTAAAATCTGATCTTTGGCAAAAATACCTTGCTCTGTAAGCTCAAACGACAAAGTAAAATCTTTATAGTTACTGCCGTCTATGCCACCACCAGCACTTAACTGATTCACCCAGCCCTGGTCTTTTAAATAAGCCAATAAAGAACCAGAACCTTCATCGCCTAACAAATGCGCTAAAAAAGAAATCAGCTTGTATTTGTACCAAGGCTGGATGTCGGGTAAGGCAAAACTGGCCACCAGGCGCTGGCTAAATTTATGTGGGGCTATATCTAATTGCAACGCCTGATGCTCGGCCAGATACAAAGGCTCTGACAAAGGGGCTTTGGCACAAACATGATTGGGTAAGGCATCAAAATACTGATGTA
>JAHIWM010000074.1 GCA_018815765.1 Gammaproteobacteria bacterium
AAGGCGGATATTTATGCAATTGCTGCTCAACAGTGCTGAGTAAAGCCTGATCATCGTAATGAGGTTGTTGTTGGATTGGAAAAGCTCGCCAACTTTGAGGCGTCCAGGTCGTCACTTTAAGTAGTCCTATAGTTCTGAGTTAATAGTTAATGTCACTAGGTTATTTATCCGCAGACAAAGTAAATTTATTGGCAGCTAAATTCAATGCTTAAATGAGTATATTGCGCTGAAAACCGTAAATAGTACGAAATAAATCGACAAAAACACCCAGATGTCTAAACATCTGAAATTATCAAGCCCTTTTTAGCTGTGTTTTACTGTTGAAAACGGCATTCCTAACGGAGCTTTTATGGTGGAAATTCAGGCTTTACAGCAGTTGGAACAAAAGCTGAATCAGGTAATTTTAGGTAAACCGCACGCCGTACGACTGGCCTTGTGTTGTTTGTTGTCTGAAGGCCATTTACTGATTGAAGATTTGCCCGGACTGGGTAAAACCACCCTCGCCCATGCACTGGCGCTGAGCCTTGGTGTTTTTTACAAAAGAGTGCAGTTTACCAACGATATGCTGCCGGCTGATTTGCTCGGCCAGTCGGTCTTTTTAAGGGATACCCAGGAGTTCCAATTCAGAAATGGCCCTATTTTCAGTCAAATTTTATTAGCGGATGAAATTAACAGAGCTAGCCCCCGCACTCAAAGCGCGTTATTAGAAGCGATGGAAGAAAAACAGGTCTCTATCGACGGCCTATCTTATGCACTGCCTAAGCCCTTTTTTGTGATTGCTACTCAAAACCCCTTGTTTCACGCAGGCACCAACGCTTTACCTGAATCTCAGCTTGACCGTTTTCTAATGCGCCTTGCGCTGGGTTTTCCTGATCTGCAGACCGAAAAACTAATTCTGCAGCAGGACCATGGTCAATCACGATTAGAAGGATTAACGCCTTGCCTTAACGAACAGCAACTGATGGCACTGCAACAACAAGTGGTGCAGGTGAAAGTCAGTGATGCCTTACTGGATTATCTGCTGGCATTGGTGACACAAAGCCGCCAACAAAAGGATTGCCTGCCACTGTCTCCCCGCGCAGCAAAGGCCTTACTTAGAGCCACCAAAGCTTTTGCTTTGTTATCTGGTCGCCATTTTGCCACAGCAGAAGATGTGCAGCAGGTGTTTCCATCTGTGGCTGAGCACAGACTCAATCCGGGCAGTTCCAGAGACAACTCAAGTTTGAGCCTGCAGTTATTGCGTCAGGTGCCTTGCCCTTTATGACAGGAACTGTGACGCTTAGACAAAGACTGAAAAACAAGCTCAGGCCCAGCTTTTATCGTTGGCTGGACAGACGCCAGCCCGCTTCGGCAGAAGTGAAGCTGAAACAACATTTATTATTTGTGTTCCCTACCGCTTATGGTGGCTGGCTGGTGATCTTGATTGGCCTGTTGTATTTATTTGGCACTAATTATCAGAATAACCTGATCCTGCTCTGTGCTTATCTGCTGTTGTCCTTGCTTTGTTTTTGTATTCTCGCCGCTTTTTTTAATCTGCATCAACTGAGCATCAAAGCTGGTCTGGCGCCTTATGGTTACGCAGGTACAGAATTTATGCTGCCTTTACGCTTATCCGGCACTCAACATAAAAAAATGCTTTCCTGGTCCGGCGACGACTTTGTGCCACTTTTTTATGAAACCTTGCCCGAAGAGCTCCAACTTGAACTACATCCACCACGCCGTGGTTATTATCAGCTCAAACGTTTCACACTGCAGTCCTGTTACCCCTTTGGTTTGATCCGCTGCTGGACTCACATTCAGTTGCAACAAGCCTATTGGGTTTACCCTGAACCCGCACCGATAAACCTGGCTGTATCGGAAACCAAAGCGCAGCAACCTGATCATCCGGACCAATTGGCACCTTATCAGCCAGGGTCACCGGCCTCGGCTATCGATTGGAAGCGGCTGGCAAAAAATCCCTGGCAGCCTGTGATCCGGCAGTATTCACCTGCAGTTGCACCACATCAACCCAGGCACTTGGTTGTCAATACAACGGGGGCGGCGCTAGAGCAGCAGTTATCAGAGTTTTGTGCCCTGCTACATCAATTTGAACAACAAGGCCAAAGTTATAGCCTGAACACAACCACAGCTGAAATCGCCACCGATCAAGGGCAGGCACATTTGCACCGCTGTTTACAGGCGCTGGCTTTATGCTGAATCCAGTTTTTGTGCACATCGCCTTATTGCTACAACTGCTATTACTGGCGCTATTACAGGATGGCTTAAGCTGGTGGTCCAGCCTGGTGCTGGTCAGCATTCTGCTCTTTAAATACTCCAGTGTACGGGCACAAAAAACAGTACGAATGCTGACGATAAATGCGCTGGCGGTATTGTTATGTCTGTTACTGATATCACAGTTATGGCAACAGGACATGCAGGACTCGATGTTGCAATTGCTGTTTTTCTCAGCGGCGCTGCGACTATTTTCAGTAACGTCCGATCTTCGCCACGCCAAAAAACTGGTCTGGGTGCAGTATTTTTTAATTGCCACCGGCTTTATGCTTAATCAAAGTTTGTTGTTTGCCAGTGCACTGTTTTTGCTGTTTTTTTGTAATCTCTATCTCCACTATCTGCTGTTCGCCCCGGTACAGCAGCGCCAGTTTCAATGGTCAGAATTTCGCCTGCTGTTATGGATTATGCCCTTTTGCATCGCACTTTTTGTACTCTTTCCCCGATTACCTCCTTTATGGCAAACCGACCGTCAGCATCAAGCCCAAACGGGTTTAGCTGACGAATTGTCTTTAGGAGGTCTGGAAAAGCTGGTGCAAAATGACAGCCTGGCGTTCAGAGTTGAATTTAGTGGTGAAAAACCGCAACAACAGGATCTCTACTGGCGTGCAAAAGTGTTCGAAAGCTTTACGGGACAGGATTGGTTACCCAATCTGTTGCCTGCACCATTGCAACCCTCACAGCTACAGGCCCGCTATCAGTATCAACTGGTGGTTGAACCTCATTTTCAGCGTAGCTTGTTTAGCTTAGGCCAGGTGTCTCAGCTGCAAGGTCAGATCAAAGCTGTAGCAGCCGGTTTGATTGAAAGTCGCCAGCAAGTCAGCAGACGCTTTTCCTATAGTCTGGCATCTGATGGCTTGGCCGTTGCGCTGCAAAACGAGCAGGAAGCCAGCCGGAATTTATTGTTGCGTCACAGCAACCCTCAAGCCAGCGATTTAGCACTACAACTACTACAACAGCATCCAACAGCCCCCGCTTATGCGCGAGCCCTGTATCAGTATTTTCAGGATGAACAATTCCGCTATAGCCTGCGTCCACCCGTGCTGAACCAAAAAGCTCAAATTGATCAGTTTTTATTTGAGCACAAAGTTGGCTTTTGTGGCCACTACGCCTCAGCTGCGGCCTATCTGTTTCGTGCAGCTGGCTTTCCGTCCAGGGTTGTTGGTGGTTATCAGGGCGGCAGTTGGCAAGCTCAAGGTGACTATTTGCAGGTACTGCAAAAGGATGCTCATGCCTGGGTGGAATATTTGGATCAGGGACGCTGGCGGCGTTTTGATGCAACAGCTGTTGTCGCTCCACTGCGGTTAACTCAGGGCTTATCTGATGCATTGTCTTTATCTGAGCGACAGTTTCTCGATCAATTTTTTCAGCAAGGTGTTTTCGGCAACTGGCTGCAACAACTGGAGTGGCTGGATTATTACTGGTCTGTGTGGGTATTAAGTTTTGATCAGACAGAACAACTTTTTATCTGGCAAACTTTAAAATCTTTGCCCTGGCAATGGATTGGTGCTGCGCTGATTGCTGTATTTATCCTTATGCTTGCGCTATATCTGGTTCTGCAGCCTAGTGCTGAAAATCAAAATCAGACTTTACGTCGTTTGATGCTTAAGGTATTGCAACCTTATGGCCAAAAAGCTGACTATCAGACGATAGAATCTTATCTGCGCCAACTGATGTTGATTTATCCGCAGCATGCCGTATCACTGGGCAAACTGCTGTCTGCCTATCAGAGATTTGAATTTGCAGAGCAGCAAGAGCAGTTGCAGCAATGCCGCAGGCTACTCCGCTACCTGTCGAAGAATAAGCCCGACTCTGTTTAAGAACTCAATATACGCAAAGCATTTTGTAAGTGTTCTGCACAATTTCGACCTAGATCAGTCAGATAACCGCCATCAGCCTGAGTCAGTAAACCTTTTTTATATAAACGCTCAATAGCTTCTTTTGCGCCCGGATCGGCTGATTTATGCGCTTTAATCCCCTCCAGCGACGTGTCCAGATTAAATAAAGTCAAAATTCGAATTTCGTCATTCAGTTGTGAATTTACCGGCATCTCGTCTTTTCCTTTGTCGTTGTTTTGCTTGAAACTAGACCCTATTTGATAAATTTTCCAGCAAAAATACCTGTCAACTTCAGATTCCACTAAGCCTGAGCAAAAACTGCTCGCTTTTAGCACAAACAGCTGTATTTTTAACCAGATGTTTCCTATAGTCAGGCAAATTATGGAGAGCTTTAACTATCGTGGCAAAAGGACATTCAGCGATACATACCGATCCTGGCTGGGCGGACTTATTTCAGTCCTTGTCCATGCCCGTCGCATTGTTGCAAATGCAGACCAACAACAAGGTAAAACTGCTGCAAAGCAATAAGGCCTTTCAACAGCTATTTAATTTGCGTGTGACAGCTCGTAGCCAAGGTTTAAGTCAGCTACCTGCAGATTTTATCAGGCAACTCCGACTGCTTAATCAAGGTAAAACCCCTCTAATCTGGTGCCTTCAGACAGAAGACGGCAACTGCTGGCATTTCAAATTAAAATGGGACCTGATTGTTGATTCTGATCCAGCGGGTTATTTACTGGTGATGCAGGATATTACTGAGCAGGAAACTGCTTTGCAGTTATTAAAAACAAAAAACGACGAGTTACAGCAACGATTAACTGATATAGAGCGGCTGAAAAATCGGATACGGGAACAATCCATCCGCGATCCGTTAACCAACTTATTTAACCGTCGTTTTCTGAATGAGTTTATGGAGCGCGAGCTGGCATTGGCCAGACGTAATCAAAAGCCTTTGGCAGTGATCATGCTTGATCTCGACCACTTTAAACAACTGAATGATCAGTTTGGTCATCAGACGGGCGACAAAGTGATTGAGATGGTCGCCAAACACTTGCTGCGTCAAAGCAGACGGACAGACATTTTATTCCGCTACGGCGGAGAAGAATTTATGGTGATTTTACCGAACACTACTGCGGCACAGGCTACACATCTGGCTGAAAACTGGCGGGTGCATGTGGAGCAATCACAGGTATTCGCCAAACATCAGGCTGTGACTATTACTGTATCTGCAGGAATAGCCGTTTACCCTGAGCATGGCACTACTGCCTTTAACCTGATCCAGGCCGCAGACGAAGCCTTGTATCAGGCTAAAGCTGCAGGACGTAATCAGGTGGTCATCAGTTGATTTTTACCCAATAAAAAAGGAACCGAAGTTCCTTTTTCAACTGTAACAACTTTGCTTAAAAATTACCGCGTAACGCCGCAATACGTTTTTCCAGCGGAGGGTGACTTAAAAACAGCTCTGAAGTAGCTGGTTTGCTGGCAATACCAAACGCCATCATTGAACCTTCCAGTTGACTTTCATGATTGTTACGCAGACGCTCCAGCGCAGCAATCATCTTATTAGCACCAACCAATTTTGCAGCACCCGCATCGGCGCTGAATTCACGCTTACGGGAGAACCACATTACGATAATGCTGGCCAGTACGCCAAAGGCCATTTCCAACACAAACACTGTCATCATATAGGCGAAACCATTGCCACCATCGCCTTCTTCATTGCGGTTACCGCTAATAGCACCAGCTATTAAACGGGCAAAGAAAATAACAAAGGTATTCACCACACCTTGAATAAGCGTCAGCGTCACCATATCACCATTGGCCACGTGAGATACTTCATGCGCTAATACGGCTTCCACTTCTTCTTCACGCATATTGCGCATTAAGCCTGTACTGACCGCTACTAATGCATTATTGCGACTGGCACCTGTAGCAAAAGCATTCATTTCAGGAGAATCGTAAATGGCCACTTCAGGCATACCAATACCGGCCTGCTGAGCCTGACGGCGCACTGTATCAAACAACCATTGTTCTGTAGCGTTACGTGGCTGCGTGATCACTACAGCACCGGTAGAGCGTTTGGCCATCCATTTCGACATAAACAATGAAATGAAAGAACCACCAAAACCAAATACTGCTGCAAACACCAACAAGCCGCCTATGCTACGGCTATCAATGCCCAGCACTCTAAAGACGATGCTAAGTACAATACTTAACACCAACATCACCGCCAGGTTTGTGGCTAAGAACAGTATAATTCGCTTCATAGATACCTCGTTTATTAAGCTACTGCTTGTACTATATGGCTTAGAAGCCGTTTTTCAATGAAAGTGCGACAAGCAATTGTAAATAAAGATGAATGGAGCTGTCGGTGCGATCTGTCACATCTGTTTGACTAAGGCTGCAGCAAGCGAGGTATTGATCTGTGGTTCAGACTGATAAGGCAAAACACCAAGGCATGGCGCTGTCAGCTTTTGTTGTAAATAGCTGATATTTTCCTGCTGATACGCCATATCAGGGTCTATACAATTGGCCACCCAGCCCAGCAGCTTCAGGCCAGAGCGTTCAATTTCGTTTATCGTCAGCAAGGCGTGGTTTAAGCAGCCGAGTTTCATGCCCACCACCAATAGCACGGGCAATTGCTGCTCTGTCACCCAATCTGCCATAGTTGTTTTATCATCCAAGGGTAATAACCAACCACCAGCGCCTTCCACTAATGCTATATCAGCATTCACATTTTGGAGCTTTTGTAACTCTTTGCTCAGAATGCTGGAGTCAATAACAAGCTCTACTTTTGCAGCCGCCAAATGCGGTGCCACTGCGTCTTCCAGGCAGTAGGGATTCACCAGCTCATAACTCAGTTGCTCTGTTGCATGCTGCTGCAATTGCAAAGCGTCGGTATTAAAGCCCGCAGCATTGACGCCGGCGGCTACTGGTTTTTGCGCCACAGTTCGATAACCCAGAGCTTTTAGGCCTTGCAATAACGCCACTGCCACATAGGTTTTGCCAGCATCAGTGTCTGTGCCTGTAATAAAAATCGTCTGCATTATTTATTCTTCACTCTGCTTAGTCAGCGTCAGATATAACACCTGATAACTGGCGCTGATTTGACCATCGATGCAACGGGATGGATAAGCCTGCTGCACTTTTTGCCAACTTTGTTTGCCGGTTAAGGCTTTATTGCGGCCTTGGGTCACCGTATTGGCACCTAAATCTTTTAATTCCCGCGCCAACGCCAGCACATCCGGATACTCCAATTGCACCAGTTCAGTCTGTAACTGCAAACCTAGTTGCGGATACTGACGTTCTAGCTGCTGATAAAAACCCAAAGGCAAAAACTGATTGATATGCTGATGATGATCTACCACAGACCAGGCCTGTTTAAATTCCTGCAAGGTGCCATCCAGCAAGGTACTGATAACAGCTGAACCACCAGGCTTTAACACCCGTGCTATCTCATGCAGCACCAATTCAGGCTGTTCGCACCACTGCAGCATCAGGCTGGAAAACACCCTGTCTACGCTTTCACTCGCGACAGGCAAAGACTGGGCATCGGCCTGAACTACCAAAGTGGCTTGTTGTGCCGCCCAGGTTTTTTGTAGCATGTCATGGCTTAGATCCAAGGCTATAAGTTCAGAGCAATGCTGTTTTAGCTTGGGATGAAACCAACCTGGGCCAGAACCTAAATCCAGTAACAATCCAGCTGTTGGCGTTAACAAACTCAAGGCTTTCGCCGCAACCCCACGTTGCAGCCGCGCAGCTTGTTCGTAACTTTCACGGGCACGGCCAAAATGGCGGGCAATGTCGTCCGTCAATGCCAAAGCATTCATATCAATTGCTCCAGCTTTTGTACTAAAAAGTGAATATCGTCGCTCTGATGCAAAGCAGATAAAGTAATACGTAACCTGGCGCTGCCCTGTGGCACTGTCGGTGGTCGTATTGCGCTTAACCAAATGCCTTGTTTTTTCAGGGAAGCACTAATTAACATAGCTTTGTCTGAATCGCCAATAATCAGCGGTTGTATCGCGGTATTTGAAGGCAACAAAGTGAAGCCAGCACCAGCAGCTAGGGTTTTAAACAATTGAATATTGTCATTCAGTTTGTCTCGGCGCCACTGCTGGCTACGGCTTAATTCAACGGAGGTTTTCATTGCCCAGCACAACGCAGGCGATAACGCAGTGCTGTAAATATAATGCCGTGCAAACTGGCGTAAATAATCAATCACTGTGGCCGAACCTGCCAAAAACGCGCCCTGACCTGCTAAGGCTTTACCAAAGTTCGCCATCAGACAGAGCATATCGCTGGACTCAAGCCCCTGCGCATCCCAACTGCCTTTGCCTTCGTTGCCAAGCACGCCCAGAGCATGAGCATCGTCCAGCAGCAAATCCGCTTTATTCGTTTTACAAAGCGCAGATAGAGCGCTTAGATCCGGACTATCTCCATCCATACTAAATACGCCTTCTGTCACCACCAAAGCGGACGAATAACGTTTTAATAGCATATCAAGCGCAGCAAAATCCTGATGCGGGAATCGTTTGTAAGGGGCATCGCTATTGAGCGCAGCATCAATCAAAGAGGCATGGCAGAGTTTATCCAACAGCAGATGATCGGTTTTATCGGCTAAATGCTGCAGCATCACCTGATTGGCGGCAAAACCAGAGGAAAACAGCAATACATCGTCCACCCCCAGCCAGTCGCACAGTGCATCAGACAAAGCGCGGTGCGCATAATGAAAGCCAGTCACCAAAGGTGAACCTGAACTGCCAACGCCAAAACGTTCAGCACCTTCTGCCAGGGCTTTTACAAGCTGTGGTTCAGTAGCTAAACCCAGATAGTCATTACCGGAGAAATTAACATAAGCGCCCTGCTTATTTTGCAGCAAACGACCTTGATAGGAATCAATAGCCGGATGCTGCCGATACAAGCCAGCTGCTTTGCGATCGGCGATCTGCTGCGCAAAGCGCTGTAACCTGTCCATCACTACACTTAAACCGCGCTATGGAACAATGAAGGTGTATTTTGCTCTTTAATGGCATCGGCTAAAGCCGCTTCGTGGGCTTCGTCTGATACATCGTGGCGCTGTTCTGGATTGATACCCAGTTTAGCGAACAACAACATATCGGCATCTGCTTCAGGGTTTTCTGTGGTCAGCAACTTATCACCATAAAATATCGAGTTAGCACCGGACAGAAAACACAAAGCCTGCATTTGTTCGTTCATGCGTGAACGGCCAGCGGATAAACGCACATGGCTTTGTGGCATCATGATACGAGCAACCGCTATGGTGCGGATGAACTCAAAACCATCTAAGTCTTCGACATTCTCCATCGGTGTGCCCTGCACTTTCACCAGCATATTAATAGGCACACTTTGTGGATGCTCTGGCAGATTCGCCAGCTGCATTAAAAGTGCAGAACGATCGTTAGCCGATTCGCCCATACCCACTATGCCACCACAACAGACTTTCATACCGGCATCACGTACATGCTGCAGGGTGTCTAATCTGTCCTGATAAGTGCGGGTCGTGATAATTTCACCGTAAAACTCAGGCGAGGTATCCAGGTTATGGTTGTAGTAATCTAAACCGGCCTGTTTTAACTCCTGCGCCTGACCTGCATCGAGTTTACCCAGCGTCATACAGGTTTCTAAGCCCATTTCTTTGACGCCTTTGACCATTTCCATTAGAAACGGCATATCACGCTGTTTTGGATTGCTCCAGGCCGCGCCCATACAAAAACGGCTGGCGCCTTTGTCTTTAGCGGCTTTAGCCTGAGTTAATACTTTTTCCACTTCCAGCAAACGTTCGCGCTCAAGGCCAGTATTATAATGACCACTTTGCGGGCAATATTTACAGTCTTCGGCACAAGCTCCGGTTTTAATCGACAATAAAGTGCTGATCTGCACTTCATTGGGTTTAAAAAACTGACGGTGTACCGTTTGGGCCTGAAAGACTAAGTCATTAAATGGTAAAGCAAATAAGGCGTTTACTTCAGCCAGAGTCCAGTTGTGACGAAGTGGTAAAACTGCAGACATAAAATTCCCCGAAGACAAGCCACAGACAAATTGTGGTCTTTTAAATTTTCCGTTAGTCTATCGGCCCTTAGCGCCATGTCAACGCCAACCAGTTCACAAAGTTTACTACAGGTTATTTTATGAGCATAAATCTTGAATTTGACCGTCAGCATATCTGGCATCCATACACCTCGTTAAGTAAACCTTTGCCTGTGTATCCTGTGGTCAGCGCCCATGGCTGTGAGCTGATGCTGGACGATGGCAGAACTTTGGTTGATGGTACTTCGTCTTGGTGGGCCGCCATCCATGGCTACAATCATCCACAGTTGAACCAGGCTCTGGTGACACAAAGCCAGAAAATGAGCCATGTGATGTTTGGCGGTATAACCCACCAGCCTGCTGTAGATTTGGCGATGTTATTGCTGGACATGGTGCCAAAGGGTTTAACCAAAGTCTTTTTTGCTGATAGCGGTTCTATCTCAGTCGAAGTAGCGATAAAAATGGCGCTGCAGTACTGGTTAGGTTTAAATCGCCCAGAGAAAAGCCGGCTACTGACCATTCAAAAGGGTTATCACGGCGATACCTTTGCTGCAATGTCAGTCTGCGATCCTGTGGATGGCATGCATTCGATGTTCAAAGATCAGATCATCCCGCAGCTGTTCGCTCCAGCGCCACAAAGTCAGTTTGGCGGCGACTTTTTAGCTGAAGATGAGCTGGCTTTGACGGCTTTGTTTGAACAGCATCACCAGCAATTAGCCGCTTTTATTCTTGAACCCATACTGCAAGGCGCCGGAGGTATGCGCTTTTATCATCCGGAGTATTTAAAGTTGGCGCGTAAGCTCTGCGATCAGTATCAGGTATTGCTGATTGCCGATGAAATTGCCACAGGGTTTGGTCGTACCGGAAAATTGTTTGCCTGCCAGCATGCTGACATAAGCCCGGATATTATCTGCTTGGGCAAAGCCTTAACAGGCGGTTATCTGACTTTAGCTGCGACCTTGTGCAATGATAAAGTTGCGGATGGTATAGCTCAGGGCGCTGTGCCTGCCTTAATGCACGGCCCTACTTATATGGCCAATCCATTGGCTTGTGCCGTAGCGCTAAAAAGCTTGCAACTGGTGCAGCAAAACCAGTGGCCAGCGCAAGTTGCAGCTATAGAGCAGCAACTAAAGCGTGAGCTTGAGCCCTGCCGTAACTCGCCTTATGTGGCTGATGTGCGGGTACTAGGAGCTATAGGTGTAGTGGAAATGAAACAGAATGTCGATGTAGCCGCAATGCAAAAAGCTTTTGTTGAACTGGGAGTCTGGATCCGGCCTTTTGGCAAACTGCTGTATTTAATGCCGCCTTATATTATTAGTAAAACACAGCTTTCTAAATTGACCTCTGCACTTTACCTTTTGAGCCATCAGGCGCAGCAGAAGGATATCCAGGCATTACCCGGAGCCTGAAGCTTCTAATTAATAGTAGAAAATACAAATAACACCACGGCGCTTAAAAACAGCAGAAAAAACAAGTTTAAGCGCCAGCCATCGTCGCTGCGTCTGTTGCGAAACTGATGCAGCACTAAAGTGGCGGCAGTAAACACCAGACACCAGCGCACTAACACTTCCAGTTTCACCACCAGCTCTTTATCCCATTCCTGTTCAATCGGAATGCCCCAGTACTGCACCAAACCACTGTTAAACTCAGGTTTGGCCAAATGCGCCAACGCCAGACCCATGATCAGTAAAAACCAGGCTCCCAAATTCAGCATGGCCAACAGCAACATCAGCCAATCTGCGCCTTTACGACGTTCTTTTTGCTTAAGATCGGGCTCTGAAGCGCTCATTTTGGAATTCCTCACAATTTTTACTTGTGTTCAGTCTTTGCCTCAGTATGATGTCTGCTTTTGGGTTTTTACAGTTTCTTAAGTAAGTTGGAGCAGGTTGCATGACGCATGCAGTAATCAAAGATGTGCTGTCTGGCCAGTATCAGGTTGGCGATACAGTCACAGTTAAAGGGTGGATCCGCACTAAGCGTGATTCCAAAGCCGGGATTTCATTTTTAGCCGTGCACGACGGCAGCTGCTTTGATGCAGTTCAGGCCGTTGCTCCGGCTGAGTTGAATAATTACGAAAACGAAATTAAGCGTCTGACAACGGCGTGCTCTGTCATTGTTACAGGTACT
Organism: Gammaproteobacteria bacterium; assembly: GCA_018815765.1. Taxonomy (GTDB): domain Bacteria; phylum Pseudomonadota; class Gammaproteobacteria; order Enterobacterales; family Alteromonadaceae; genus Pararheinheimera. The sequence continues at coordinate 12,282 of JAHIWM010000074.1, forward strand.
ATTGCTAAGTCAGAAGGTCAGGGTCAGGCTTTTGAAATTCAGGCATCCTCTGTTGAAGTGGTTGGCTGGGTTGAAAACCCGGACACCTACCCTATGGCACCAAAACGCCACAGCATGGAATACCTGCGTGAACAGGCGCATTTACGTGCCCGCACGAACATGGTTGGCGCTATCACCCGTGTTCGTCACTGTTTAGCCCAGGCCATTCACCGTTTCTTCCACGAACGTGGTTTCTACTGGATCAGCACACCTATCATTACAGGTGCTGATGCTGAAGGCGCTGGTGAAATGTTCCGTGTCAGTACGCTGGATATGGAAAACCTGCCACGTGACGACAAAGGCGCTATTGACTACAAACAGGACTTTTTCGGCAAAGAAACTTTCCTGACAGTATCAGGCCAGCTGAACGTTGAAACTTATGCCTGTGCTTTGTCTAAGGTCTATACCTTTGGCCCAACTTTTCGTGCTGAAAACTCAAACACTACCCGTCACTTAGCCGAATTCTGGATGATTGAACCTGAAGTAGCTTACGCTGAGTTAAAAGACGTGGCGCAGCTGGCTGAAGACATGCTGAAATTTGTGTTTAAAGCAGTTTTAGAAGAACGTGCTGATGATATGGCGTTTTTTGCTGAACGTGTGGACGA
>JAHIWM010000075.1 GCA_018815765.1 Gammaproteobacteria bacterium
GGAAAAAGCGTTATCCTGCTCTGTGATAGGTAATCCGGCTGAAGTAAAACAAGGTATTCTGAATTTTATCGAACAGCATCAACCGGACGAGCTAATGCTAACCGCTATGATGCACGACCCAAAAGCCCGGCAAAAGAGTTTCCAAATTGCGGCAGAACTTATCGGTTAACAATAATTGGGGTCAGAGTAAAATTAATGGCCTGGCCATTAATTTTACTCTGACCCCAATTTTTCAAAACTTGGCTCCTATGCTGAGCTTTTGATGCAAATCGCGGCTATCGGCTGAAATAATTAGCCCCTGATTGAGTACAGCGTCAATTTTTGACCAATCGAAATCCACAGAAAATGACAAGCGAATCCGTTCTGTCAGGTAATAATGCAGGCCTGAACTCAGATTCACCTCATGACCAAACTTAATAAAACTAACCGGCTGATTAACTGGTTTTAAATAACTGCCTTCACTAAATACCTCAAAGCTGCTTTGTGGCCATAAATAACGCAGATCCCATTCCAGTTGCACATGGCGAAAATCCAGGCTCTGTCTGTCACCAAGAAACAGCTCCAGACCTTCGGTTTCTTTAAAGTAAGTGCGCTTTAAACCTGCCAGCGCAATAAACTCAACCCGCAGTTCAGCAGTGTCATACAAGCTGTAGCCCACACCTGAGCTCAGATCGATATTTTTATAATCGGATGCCATAAAGTCCTGTGCATAATCCACTTTATTACGCCAAAACAGTTGTGGCTGGAAGAAATAGTCAGCGCCTGGATTGAGCAGATATTTGTGAGTTTTCTTTAACGAGTTACTGGTTTCGTAATCGTATTTGCCATCAAAGGTTAGCCGCATATTGTCATCACGTTGCTCAAACGATCCCTTAAAACCAAGATTGTCGGTGCTGCTACTACTGCGTTTTTTACCTGCGGTTAAATCCACACTGTAGTGCCGCACCGGCTGATTTTTAATCACCACAGCTTCAGTTTCAACAGCGACAACTGCGGGGGAACAGGATGCAGCTTTTGCTGTTCAATGCGCTCAATCTGAGTTCTGGGTAATTGCACCTGTCCCGAATAAGGCAGGTTTAAAAATACGATATCTTTGTCCTGCTGAGTGATAATGCCTGTTAATCTGTCGCCATTCTTCATCCAAATCACAGCACTCTGTCCCGCAGAAGCATGACAAAAAGTGCACCACAACATAGCAGTTAACAGCAGCGCTCTGATCACAGCCCTCATCCTTGTGCAGAGAAAACGAATCTTTAATAACATCAGTTTAACAGCAGTGAATTAGTCTACGCAGCTCCCCTAACCAAAAAGGCAAAGAAAAAAGGAGCACCAGGCTCCTTTACTCTGGTTAAAAAACAACTATTTAGGCAAAACGACAGAATCAATCACGTGAATGACACCATTGCTGGTTTCAATATCAGTGCTGATCACCTTAGCGCCATCGACATAAACCACACCATCTTTGACGGCAATTTTCAGCTCTTGCCCTTGCACAGTTTTGGCTGATGTTAACTTCACTACATCAGACGCCATCACTTTACCTGCCACCACGTGATAGGTCAGTACATTGCCAAGAGCCGCTTTGTCTTTTAGCAGCGCCTGTAAGTCTGCAGCTGGAATTTTGGCGAAAGCTGCATCATTCGGTGCAAACACAGTAAATGGACCTACACCTTTTAAAGTATCGACCAAATCCGCGGCTTTAACTGCAGTCACCAGCGTGTTGAAGCTGCCTGCAGCTACCGCAGTATCAACAATATCAGCTTTGGCTGAAGCATAAGATGCAGCAGAGACGACTAAAGCTGCAGAGAGTACGGTTAAATTCAATAATGAGCGAAATTTCATTCTGATTTCCTTTTAGTTGAACATAAAACCCGCAATAGAAAACGGCATCTATGTTTAAAAAGATCAGAAGTATATTTATTAATTTTCGGTAAACTTAAGTTGAAAAACGCCGTATTACGCTGTGACAAGCAGATGGTTTACTCAGGCTGTATTTTAGCGATTTAGCTTTTAGGCTCTGGTGTTTGCGGAACTTTCCAGCAGCGTGATTCATGTCGGGTGACAGTACCAAAATTGACCGAAAATCCTTGTTTTACCAGACCAGTCAAAGCCTCGCTTTCATCGTCAGTTGGATGAAAAACCTCATTGGATGTAAAGGCGTTTAAACTTTTTAAGGTCTGCTCCACTTGCCAGCGCCCTACAGAGTCCGGCGGTATCAGTACGTATTCCAAAGCTAAACCCCGCTTTAAATCCTGTTGCAGTAATTGCTCTATCAATTTCTGGTTCTGCACTGCAGTCACTGACCACTGACGCAAATCCACAATGCGGGCCCAGGGCCTGCCCTGCATAGCCTCGCAAAACAACTCCAGAGCTTCAGCATAACGGGCCGTCAGGTAATCTTCATGAATGCCGGTAAAGCGGACATAAAGCGCATTTTCGCTGCGCCTAAGTTCCAATGACGATAAAAAACTATTCATACCCATTCGTGCTCACTGTGCCAGTCTTGAGAGTCTGTTCTGAGCATAGCAGCAGATAAATGTACCGGTCAGAACAAAATAAAAGTTGCATATCGGAACTTGACGATATATATTTCGCTACATCGCGATATACAAATATGGATTAACCGATGAGCTCTGCAGAACTCGACGAAATGATCAAAGCCCTGTCTCACCCTGTGCGACGGGACATTTTAAACTGGCTGAAACAACCTGAAGTCTATTTCGCCGATCAGGAACACTCACTGAGTTTTGGTGTATGTGCCGGCAAAATCGACCAGAAAACCGGTTTGTCTCAGTCGACAGTGTCAGCCCATCTGGCCACCTTGCAACGTGCTGGTTTTATCAGCAGCAAAAAAGTAGGCCAGTGGAATTTTTTCTCGCGCAATGAAGAGGTTATTCAACAATTTCTGGCGCGGTTAAATGATCAACTTTGAGGAGTTACAGATGCCAACTTTATTTGATGCCATCACCATAGGTGATTTAACCCTGAAAAACCGTATTGTCATGGCGCCTTTAACCCGTTGCCGTGCTGACGAAGGCCGTGTGCCTAATGCCATGATGGCTGAATACTATACCCAGCGCAGTGGCGCAGGTTTGATTTTATCTGAAGCCACAGCAGTGACCCCTATGGGTGTCGGCTACCCTGATACTCCAGGTATTTGGTCGCAAGCGCAGACTGAAGGCTGGAAGTTGGTCACTGATGCAGTGCATAAAGCCGGTAGTCGTATTTTCCTGCAGTTGTGGCATGTTGGTCGTATTTCTGACCCAAGTTATCTGGACGGCGCAAAACCTGTAGCGCCAAGTGCTTTACGCCCTTCAGGTCATGTCAGTTTGCTGCGTCCAATGAAAGATTATGAAGAGCCACGGGCTTTATCTTTAAACGAAATCAAAGACGTCGTAGAAGCTTTTCGCCTGGGTGCGGTCAATGCCAAAGCCGCTGGTTTTGATGGCGTGCTGATCCACGGTGCCAATGGCTATTTGCTCGACCAGTTCCTGCAAGACAGTACCAACTTACGTGATGACGAATACGGCAGTTCTTTAGAAAACCGCGCCCGTTTGATGCTGGAAATTACAGACGCTTGTATCGACGTTTGGGGTAAAGACAGAGTGGCTATGCATTTAGCACCTCGAATGGACTCACACGATATGGGTGACTCCAACCGCACCGCCACTTTTGGTTATGTAGCAACTGAACTTGGCAAACGTGGTATTGCTTTTATCTCTACCCGCGAACATCCGGCAGAAGACAGCATCACTCCGCTGATTAAACAGCTGTTTGGTGGCCCTGTGATCGCCAATGAAAAATTCAGCAAAGCAGAAGCCAACGCCTGGTTAGCTGAAGGCAAAGCCGACGCCATCGCCTTTGGTATTCCGTTTATTGCTAACCCGGATTTACCAAAACGCCTGGAAACCGATGCTCCATTAAACCAGCCACGACCAGAGCTGTTTTACGGCAAAGGCCCGGTAGGTTATATCGACTACCCGACTCTGGCGTAAATCTAAACTAGCTACTGAGTTATACGAAAAGGCCAGCTTCAACACTGGCCTTTTCGTTTTATTGCACAGTACCTCTATTTTGCCAAAATCTTAGCAACACAAAAGCCAGCAGCGACAATACCAGTAGTGGAAATAGCATCACCAGCACCAGCAAACTTAGCTTTAACCCCAAAGGCAGGTGGTCTGTGCTTTGCAAAGGCGGTAACCAACGGCCTGGTTTTCTGCGTCGCCACCACAAAGTTAAACCTGCGATCAGAGCCGCCAGCACCACCAGGCAGAATAGTAAATTCAACCACTGATTCCACGCTCCATATTGTCGGCCTAAATGCGTCATGGTGCCCCACTCCACCACTTTGGCTAAGGCCGAATAGCGTTGCCAGCCAATATCATCCAGTAATTCACCGCTGACAGGCTCTATATAAAGTGTCTGCTGACCTTCGGCTTTATCAGGTACATAGTTGATTTTAAATACATCTGTTGCAGTAGCCGGATAGAAAATCCGTACACCTGCACCATAAGTATCCAACCCTAGTCTCGCCAGATAAGGTTCAGCTTTGCTGATATCCGCTTTCATAGGCTGATGATGCAAAGTGCTTACAGGTGCCGGATGATGTTCTGTTACCCAAGACTCTTTTCCGCCCGTGACATGCACTTCAGATGCGTGCATTTTATGCTCGTGGTGCGGATCCACAGCTCTGGTTTTGACACTGTCAGGTAAATGGAAGTTAGGGGATGGCGTCACCCAGTGCAATTGCGGGCTAAAATCCCGGCCTAATTGCGCAAACTGCTTACCCCAAAAGGTTGACCAGGGCATGCCAGTAACCACCAAAAAAGCCAAAGCTAAAGAGCTGACTAACGCCAGCACAGCGTGCCAGTCACGCCAGTGCACCCGGCCATCACTGCGTTTTCTTGGCACTAACACTCCGGCTAGCCGCCACTGTTTAGGCCACCAAAGCCAGCCACCTGTCAAGAGTAAAAACAAAGTCCAGCAGGAAAACCATTCAATGATATAACCGCCTACAGTGCCTGCGAGTAGTTCACCATGCAAACGCCGCACTATCGCCATAGGTTGAGTTGTCGGGTCAATATCGGCCCTTACCTGCAGGCGATAAGGGTCCAGATAAATTAAATGCACTGCGTCAGGCGCTGTTAGCTGCCAGCGCACTGCGTGAGCGGATTGTTCCGGTAACACCACTCTGTTGATGGTCCAATCCGGATACTGCTGGCGTAAAAAATCCTGCTGCTGCGCCAAAGTGGCGACGGTGTCTTCAGGCGCCAGTTCCAACGCATCCTGTTGCCACCATTGATCAAATTCACGATCAAACAGATAAGCACTGCCTGTTAACAACAAAACCAGCAAAACTGGCGCTATCATCAAAGCGGACCAGCCATGCCAGAAAAACACAGCTCGTATAGCACCAGCAGCGTTTTTATCTGCAGTGGAGTGATTCAATTCAGCCATCAGTTACCACTGCCACATTAGTTGCAAACTCAGTTGCTGCGGCTCACCCGGATAGACCACAAAACCATTGCCTGACGCTGTGTAATACAGCTCATCCAGCAGGTTGTTGACAGCCAGTTGAGCTGACCAGCTGCTTTGCTGATAACGCAGACCTGTGCCTATCAAACGATAACTATCCAGTTGCCAGGCAGAGCCTGTGATTAAAGGCCTGCCACTGCTGTAATTCGCCCGCACAAAAGCCGACCAGTCATTGTTATATTGCCAGTTGGCGCTGAAGTTCAGCCGATGACGCGCTAAATCGCCTAATGTATTGCCACGATCGCCATCATTACTTTCGGTGATTTCGCCATCCATCCAGGCATAACCGGCCCGCAATTGCAGCGCAGAATTTAACTGCCAACTGCCCTCTAACTCCACACCGTTGACCCTTTGTTCACCACTGTTGACGCTATAATCTGAGTCTACAGGGTCTGTAGTCAGTGCATTTAAGCGTTCAATCCGGAACAGTGCGAGGCTGCCACTGAACTCATCACCACTGTAACGAATACCCAACTCTGTCTGAGCGGATTCTTCCGGCTCCAGCGCATCCCCTGTTCTGCTGCGGGCAGCGGCGCTACTTTCAACGTCAAAACCTGTGTTATGACCAGTAAATAACGTCAGTTGATTGTTGAGCTGCCAGGTCAAACCCAATTGCCAGATAGTGGACGATACCGGCACCCATTCAGCGGCGCTGCCCCAGGCTCCACTGCCCGCTTTGCTGTCGGTGTAGCGCACTGCACCTATAATTTGCAGCTTTGGAGTTAATTTGATTTGATCCTGCAGGTACCAGGCGTCTGAGTCCAGGTTATAGAAATTATCAAAAGCAAAATCCAGCACAGGCTCTTGGGTATCGTATTGATACACAAGGTTATTACTATCGACAGGATTTAAAGTACC
>JAHIWM010000076.1 GCA_018815765.1 Gammaproteobacteria bacterium
CCCGGTTTGATGTAGTTGCTGATGTTGGCTACCCGCTCACTGCCAAGCTGACCATCACGCAAACGCGATACCGCATCGTATTCATACAAACCCTGCTGAGCTTTACTGGTGGATTTGATTTGCCAGTTAATCAAATCAGTGCCTAAACTTGCTGCCAGTTCTTCAGCTAAACGGGTTTTACCAGTACCAGGTTCACCTTTGATCAATAAAGGTTTTTCTAAGGTGACAGCGGCATTTACTGCCAAAGCCAGCTCTGGCGATAAAATGTAGTGTTCTGTACTTTGAAAAATCATCTGTTATTACTTCTTTTTTGAGGTGCAGACTTAAGATGGGAATATCTTATATCAAATCTTTTCTTTCGTTTTAACAAGGCCCGAGTATTCTTATAACCATTCATCAAACCCTGAAGGTTTTTTATTATGTCAAAGATCTATGAAGATAACTCACTCTCTATTGGTAACACGCCGCTGGTGCGCTTAAAGCGCGTCACTTCAGGTGCCAATGTATTTGCCAAAATCGAATCCCGTAACCCTAGTTTCTCTGTGAAATGTCGTTTAGGCGCAGCCTTGATTTGGGATGCTGAGAAAAAAGGTCTGTTAGGCCCTGGTAAAGAAATTATCGAACCTACCTCTGGTAATACAGGTATTGCTTTAGCTTTTGTTGCCGCCAGCCGTGGTTATGCGTTAACTCTGACCATGCCTGCCACTATGAGCTTAGAGCGCCGTAAGCTGCTTAAAGCTCTGGGCGCCAATTTAGTGCTGACTGAAGGCGCTAAAGGTATGAAAGGCGCTATCGAAAAAGCCAAAGAAATTCTGGCGTCAGACCCTAACAAATACGTGTTTTTACAGCAGTTTGAAAACCCGGCTAACCCACAAATTCACTTTGATACTACAGGCCCTGAGATCTGGAATGACACAGATGGCAAGGTGGACATCTTCGTGGCTGGTGTAGGCACAGGCGGTACTATTACCGGTGTTAGCCGTTATATTAAACACGAGAAAAAACATCCGCTGATTAGTGTGGCGGTAGAGCCTGTCGACTCTCCAGTGATTACTCAGGCGCTGGCTGGTCAGGAAATTAAGCCTGGCCCGCATAAAATTCAGGGTATAGGCGCAGGTTTTATTCCTGGCAACCTGGACTTATCCATCATTGATGCAGTAGAGACGGTCAGCAATGATGATGCTATAGCTATGGCACACCGCCTGATGAAAGAAGAAGGTATTCTGGCTGGTATTTCCTCTGGTGCAGCCGTAGTTGCAGCTAAACGTTTAGCAGAGCTGCCAGAAAATGCCGGTAAAAATATTGTGGTGATTATTCCAAGCTCAACAGAACGTTATTTATCCAGCGCACTGTTTGCAGACTTCTTTACAGAAAGCGAATTGCAAGCTTAACTTGCATTCTGCTTAGTGGAAAAACGGCTCAATTGAGCCGTTTTTTTGTCTGATTTAACCTTAACTATTCAGATAAACTTTGGTATCAATCACTTTGGCGTAAGCAAAACTTAAAGCGGCCATATAAGCGGCGTGCACCTGTGCGGCCGGTACTTTGACACCATTAAACTCTAAATCCAACGTAGCGCAGGCATCCTGTAATACTGTGCAGTCATAATCAAAATCTTTACCGGCGCGGGTCACTGCATCAATACACATATGACTCATTGCACCTACGATCACCAGCTTTTCTATTCCGGCTTTCTGCAGAATTTGCGCTAAGTTGGTGTCTTTAAAGCTGTTGATTTGTTGCTTTACTACCACCTCTTCTGAAGACAGAGCCGCCACACTTTGGTGAATTTGTGCGCCTTCAGAACCTGGGCGGAAAAAGGGCGCGTCATCTGACGCAAATTCGTGACGTACATGCACCACTAAATCCCCTTGTTGGCGAAACTTCTGCAGTACTAAAGCGGCATTGGCTGCGGCTTGTTCTGTGCCTACCAAAGGCCATTTTGCACCCGGATAGCTGCTGTAATAATCGTTTTGGAAGTCAATTAATACTAATGCTGTTTTGCTCATGATGTATCTCCGTTTTGTGTTTTAGTCAGGCTGTGGTTGATTTCGATCGCGGGTTTGACGACAAACACA
>JAHIWM010000077.1 GCA_018815765.1 Gammaproteobacteria bacterium
AATAAAGCCAGCTCTGGCTAATTCCGGCAACAATAAAATATAAGCCCAAATTGCCAGACCGCTGCATAAAGCGGCGATGGCCCCTTGTCTGTTAATGCGCTGACTAAATAAACCTAAAATTAAAGCCGGAGCTAATTGAGCTATCAAGGCAAAAGCCATTAAACCCAGCTGAGCCAGACCAGTGCTGGTGCCTATCCAGCGGTAATACAGATAACCACAAAACAATACAGCCAACATGGACCAACGTCTTAAGGTGACGACTTTGATTTTTTGCTGACCGGGATCTTCAGTACTTTGTTTGCGGTAAATTAGCGGCGTGAGTAAATCGTTGGTGATCATAATACCCAGCACTACAGTGGCCACTATCACCATGCTGGTGGCGGCAGAAAATCCGCCTAAATAGGCTAGTAACGCAATGTCGGTGCGGTTAGCGGCCAAAGGCAGTTGCAGTACCACTAAGTCCACATTGGCTTGGGGGCCAAGCATCATAATACCGGCCAAAGCCAAAGGCAGAGTAAATACACTCATCAGCAGCAGGTAACCAGGGAATATCCAGCGGGCCTGATGCAAATGGCTCAGCTGTTGGTTTTCAACAAAGCTGACATGAAACTGGCGGGGTAAACATAAAGTGGCGATAAACCCTAGCAACACATGCACCCAATACACATAAGAAGGCTGGCCTTGTTGTTGTATTTGTTGCACCGAGGGATGTTCGGCGGCTTTGCTGAAAATATCGGCCATGCCATCAAACATACCCCAGCAGACAAAAATACCAATACTGACCAGCGCCAGTAATTTTACCAGCGATTCAAAAGCGATAGCGGCCATTAACCCCGGATTTGGCTGGTGCGCTTTGGCACTGCGACCAGAAAATAACAAAGCAAAAACGGCCAGCCATACCGTGACATAAAGCCCTGTGTCCTGATACCAGGGCCTGTTGTCCTGCATAATCACCAGCGCCTGAATACTGGTGCTGATGGCCTGCAACTGCAACGAGATGTAAGGAATAATGGCGATCAGCACTATGACTGTGGTCAGGATCGCCAGTAAGCGGGAATGACCATAACGGGTAGCGATAAAGTCGGCCACTGAGGTGATACGGTAGCGACGACAGGCGATGGCGATGCGGCCTATTAAGCCAAAAGCAAACCAGAAAAGAATGAGTGAGCCTATGTAAGTGGGCGGTATCCACCAGCCATTGACGGCTGCCTGAGCTGTGACTCCATAAAATGCCCATGAGGTGCAATAAATCGATAAAGCAAAGCTGAAAATCCATGGCGACACTGGGTGACGGCGCTGCAGCCTGCGGCCCACAGCACCCACACCTAATAACACTAATAAATACAGCAAAGACAAAGCGGCAATGGTGCCAAGACCAATGTTGCTGGCAGGTAAGGTCATAATCAGGTCAGTGGTCACGGAATCATTTCATTCTGCCTTGATGCCGGGCGGGCTGTAAAGCAGGCGCTGTTATTCTGAGCGTCGACCTTAACCTCGATCTTGAACTGGAGCATTTAACGTGCTGTCCAGCCACCGTCCAGCACCAGGGTTTGGGCTGTGACATGCCGTGCTGCGGGTTCACATAAAAAAGCCGCTGTGCTGGCAATTTCATCCACGCCAATAAAGGCTTTTTGTGGCATAGGTGCCAGCATGATCTGATCTATCACTTGTTGCTCGGTCAGGTTATGTTCTTTGCTTTGCGCTGCTATTTGTTGATCAACCAAAGGGGTGCGGACATAAGCAGGGCAAATGGTATTGATGGTGAAGTCAAAATTGGCGTTTTCTAAGGCCACCACTTTGCTAAAACCTAATAAGCCATGTTTGGCAGCGACATAAGCGGATTTAAAAGGCGAGGCCACCAGTGCATGGATAGAACCTATATTAATCACCCGGCCAAAACCTTGTTGCTGCATACGTGGCAACACAGCTTTGGTCAGCATAGCCGGGCCCGTTAGCATCACTTGCAACAATTGTTGCCATTTCTCTTCAGGAAAATCTTCCAGCCGGGCTACATGCTGCACTCCGGCATTGTTGATCAGAATATCGATTTGATAAGCCTGAGCGCAGGCTTCTATTGAAGATTGATCCATCAAGTTCAGTAGTATGCTGCTTGCTTGATAACCTGCAGCGGTCAGCTCTTGCTGGCGACTATCCAGTTGGCTGCTGTTGATATCCGCCAAAATCACATGATGGCCCAAACGGCCAAAATGCTCAGCCACCGCAAAACCAATACCACCAGTGCCACCTGTAATTAATACATTCATTGTTCAACTGCCTATGCTGACAAAAACTTTATGCTAGGCAGAGTGAGGAGGAACTACAACGGTACTTTAGTGCTATAGATAGGTTACGAAACTGCTGTAGCTGGTGATTTTTGTGTGGAGAGAGATTTAGTCGTTATTTTTTGCCGAACTATGGCATAGCGGGAAACTTTGTTTTGTCTGGCCCGCCAGCTGTGATAGATTTATGCTTCACGTAAAAAATAACTACAAAGTTCTGTCAGTGGAATGGCATGGATAACTGATGTTTTTATCTGTTATCACAAATAAATAGCTTTAAAGCTGAAAACAATAGCCATTAGCAAAAACTACTGCAGAACTATACCCCGATGCATAAGGGGGAGAACCGAGGAAAAATTATGGAACAATCTACTGCGCTGATCACCAACGATGCAGTCGTACTGGGGTTATTGGCGCTGATACTGGGTTTTGTTTTTCATACCAGTCACAGTGCATCACCTTTCTGGCAAAAATTCTACCGCTATGTGCCGTCGGTACTACTTTGTTATTTCATTCCGTCACTATTTAACAGTTTTGGCATTATTGATGGTGAGCATTCGCAGCTTTATCAAATGGCATCCCGCTACCTGTTGCCAGCCTGCTTAGTGTTGCTCACTTTGAGTGTAGATTTTCGCGCTATTTTGGGATTGGGCCCTAAAGCTTTAATCATGTTTCTGACCGGAACTATTGGCATTATGTTAGGTGGGCCCTTAGCACTGGCACTGGTTGGACCGTTTTTTCCGGAGCAGCTTGGTGGAGAAGGAGCCAATGCAGCCTGGCGTGGTATGTCGACTATTGCTGGCAGTTGGATTGGTGGCAGTGCCAACCAGGCCGCGATGAAAGAAGTATTCGAAGTAGGTGGTGATATTTTTTCTGTAATGATTACGGTGGACGTTCTGGTGGCTAATATCTGGACGGCAGCTTTGTTATGGATGGCAGCTAACGCGGCTAGTATAGATAAACGTACCGGTGCTGATACCAGGGCTTTGCAGCATTTACAGCAAAAAATTGAAACCTATCAGGCGGAAAACTCACGTAATCCCAAAACTCATGATTTGATGATGGTGATTGCTATTGGTTTTGGTGTGGCTGGCGCTGCACATTTTCTGGCAAATATCATTGCACCCTGGCTTGAGCAGCATGCACCAGAACTGGCGATGTACAGTCTGACCAGTACGTTTTTTTGGTTGGTGGTGTTGGCAACGACCTTTGGCTTGTTATTATCAGGCACTAAAGTCCGGCATTTGGAAGCCACTGGTGCGTCCAAGGTGGGTTCTGTGATGGTATATATCCTGGTCGCGACCATTGGTATGCATATGGATGTGACAGCTGTGATGGATTATCCAGTGATGTTTTTAGTCGGACTGGTATGGATTTCCATTCATGCTGCTCTGATGTTGCTTGTGATGAAGCTGCTTAAAGCGCCTGTGTTTTATATGGCGGTAGGCAGTCAAGCCAATGTGGGTGGTGCAGCTTCAGCTCCTGTAGTGGCAGCAGCATTTCATCCGTCATTGGCTCCTGTCGGGGTGTTATTGGCTGTGTTGGGGTATGCGCTGGGTACTTATGGTGCCTACTTATCTTCGTTAATGATGCAGCTTGTCGCGCCTTAGTAAAGTCTCACTGTATACAAATTTTGCATCATGCAGAGCGCCTGAAATGGCGCTCTGGTTATTTCTGTTGAGCCACTCCAGTGGATTCCCTGACTAACAATTCAGGAATAAATACAGGTTGATCCTCAGTTTGACTGCGGCTGCCAGGTCTGGTTTGTTTAAACAATAACTCTGCAGCACTTTGCGCTATAGTGGTGTTAGGTTGGTGCGCAGTCGTCAGTGGTGGCCAGGTTTGGCGCGAAAACGGACTGTTCTCAAAGCCAACAATAGAGAGCTGCTGCGGGATTTCAATATGCTGCAGGCGCGCGCTAAATAAAGCCCCTGCCGCAATTTCATCATTACAGGCAAAAATAGCTGTTGGCTTGTTCGGCTGAGCCAGCAACTGAGTTGCACCTTTCACACCTGATTCAAACGAATAGCTACCAGGCACAATAAATTTCGGGTTGGCATCTATACCTCTTTTAGTTAAAGCGGCCTTAAAGCCAGCTAATCGTTCGCCACTGGAGCTGTGTTCTTCATCCCCACATAAAAATGCGATTTGGCTATGACCCAGTTCCAGTAAATGGTTGGTGATCTTAAAAGCTGCCGTGAAGTCGTCAACCAGCACACAGTTGGTTTGTTTAGGTGAAGGTGTTGAACCGGAAATAATACGGACAAAATCTACATTAATACTGCTGAGTGCTTCTGCTATTTCAGGCATCTCGGAGAAAGGTGGCGTCAAAACTAAACCCGCCAGACGCGAATGTCGCACCAGATCAATCACTTCCTGCACTATGCCTGGTGATTTTGCATTAGTAGGGTGGATCAGCAGTTCATAACCATGCTTACGACAGGCATCCAGCAAACCTCTTTGCATATCAATTACATAATAGGCGTTTGGGTTGTCGTAGATATAACCTATGCTGTATGACTTGGTACTGGCCAGATTACGTGCCGCAGCGTTTGGTTGATAATTCAACTCCTGCACCGCCTGATTCACTTTATCGACCGTCGCTGGTTTTACCGACGGCTCGTTGTTCATCACCCGCGACACCGTCTTAATTGACACACCTGCTTTAGCAGCTACGTCATGAATGGTCACTTTCATTGCTGGATCCCAAAAAGCACAACACCAAAAGGCCTTATGCTGAAAATAAATAAGCTGATTTTTTTGCTAATCCAGCTAACTTTATGACAGCGCTGGTCATTTTGTAACAAAGATTAAGCTAAGGGATAACTCTTTTTTGCTAAAACGGCAAACATTTATTCAGGCTTTTTTGCTTAAAAAATCATCGCTTTTGTTTTTGATTAAAAGATAGCTGAATTTTATTTATATGAATCATGTGGATATGTTGATTCTTCGTAGGGAGTTCAAGGTTGAACAACGCTTTTCTTTATATAAAACAGTTCTAACGGCACATTTCTGGCTTATTAAATTCGTTTAAATTTTCATCTAAAGGAGTTTGCAAAGCTGATTTTTTTTGTGTATGTTAAATTTCAATGACAGCGTTGTCATGAAGGGATCATGAAAACCTGTTGTTTCAGGACAAAAAAAATCATCGCACAAAAAAACAGGAACGGGAGAAGAAGCTTATGTTGCACAATAAAATGAATAAGTGCGCCGTAGCAGTCAAATTAGGTCTGATGGCTGGAGCCGCCGCATTGGCGTTTCCTGCTCTGGCAGATCAGGCTGCAGAAGAAACGAGCGCAAAAAAAGAACAACAGGTTGAAGTGATTCAGGTTAGGGGCCTTCGTGCCAGTACTGCGGCGTCAATCAATACCAAACGTTTTGCAACCTCGCAGGTTGACGGCATTACCGCTCAGGACATTGGTAAGTTACCAGACGTCACTATTGCAGATTCTTTACAGCGCATCACTGGTGTACAAATTGAACGGGTGGCCGGTGAAGGCGGACCTGTACAAATCCGTGGTTTACCGCAGATCGACACTACTTTAAATGGTGAAGTGTTTTTAAGTGCGACAACTATTGATGCATCACGTGCGGATTACAGCGATCTTCCGTCTCAGCTGTTTTCAGGCGTTGACGTTTATAAATCTTCAGAAGCTAAACATAGCGCCAAAGGCATCTCCGGTTCAGTTGATTTAAAAACCCGCCGGCCTTTTGAGATGGGCGACGGTTTTACTTTCGCTGGTGGTGCCGAGTTATCTCAGGGGTCTATTAGCAAAGAAGACGACCCTATGTTTAACGCGTTAGCGTCTTTTCGTGACGAGAAATGGGGATTGCTGGTTTCAGCAGTGACCAGTGAATCAACATTAGCCACTGACTATAACGGCTATTTTGATACTTCAGAAAACGGTGGCATAGGTGCGGCGAATAACAACTTTACCTGGGGAGACAACCCAAGGGGTGAAACTACACGCCATGTAGTACCTCAGGGTTTTGCTGCTTTTAATAAGACTGAAGAACGGGATCGTAACGCATTCCAGACGTCATTTCAGGCCGAAATTACCGACCAGATTGAGCTGATTGCTGACTATTTCTATACAGATCAAGAGCGTTTTAATGCCCGTAGTGGTTTTTCGCAAAATAACCGTTGGTACAGTTTCAACGACTACGCTTACCCTACAGAAAATGGCTGGACGGGTGACACTTTCGAAGACGGCAGTGGTAACACTTGGGGCGCGGTGAATGCCTTTTATATGAAACCCTGGCGTATGCAGTCTTTCACTCAGGTCAACGTGAATGAAGAAAAATCACGTAACCTGAACTTACAACTGAAGTTCGATCTGGATGGCCCATTAAAAGGCGACATGCGGATGACCCGTGCTGATGCAACTCACAAGATGCGTCATGGTTACGGTGAAGGCGATATGCTCAGTATCGACAAAGGTACTTTGGTTACAGGTCCTGGTCAGTTTACTCAGGGTAGCAACTGTACGAATGGCGAAGCTATTGTTGGTGCTAATGGTGGCTGTTTTGGTAGTTTCGCACCAGGCGGTATAGAAGACAGCAATTTCCTGCTGAATTATGACGCATCCGGCAAATATCCTGTGTTTGGCGGTTTTGATCAAATTGTGAACGGTGGTGCTGGTCCGCGTAGTGTTGCGGATTACATGGCTGATATCAATTCTTATCATATTGGTGCTTTTTCCTCAGAAGGTAACACTGATACCTCAGGCGAAATTAATACCCTGAGTACAAAGTGGAACTATGAGTTCCAAAATGACATGTTCATTCGTAGCGTAGATTTTGGCGTGCGGATGATGGAACGCTCAGTTGACCGTGACAATTTCACTTACACCTCAGAGTTTGGTGGTGGTTGTGATATTGCGCAGTGGAAAGCTGTTGACCAGTATATAAACACTGCGGGTTGTGAAGGCAACCCTGCAGCTGGTGAATATCTGGCTGTTGACACTGTATTTGACGGACAAACAGTTCCTGCAGGTACCTGGATGCCTTACACTTTGCTGGGCCCAACCAGCCTGGATAAATACACTACAGTGTCTTACCAGACTAACTTCGGTAATGTCAGTGGTATTCCTGGCGTATGGGTGATCGATCCAAGCAATTTCCGTGATCCACGAGCTTTCCATGAGAAAACGTTTGGCAACGTTCAACGGGTTGAAAATGCTGGTGCGACTTATGATGTTGCATTGGATGAGTTCAACTACTACGTTCAGGGGAATTTTGAGCAAGGCATTTTCAGCGGTAACTTCGGTATGAAAGTCGTTGAAACCGACCTGCGTGTTAAACAAAACCTGACGGGTGTTAACTTACCTCATAGTGGTCTGGCTCCGGACACGGGTGATGTTGTCACTGAGCGTAGTTATACAGATTACCTGCCATCATTGAACGTGAATGCTCAGGTGATGGATGATGTGATTCTGAGAGCTGCTTTCTCGAAAAACATGCAACCTCTGGATTTGATGGTATGGGGCGGCGGTAAAACTGTGGGGATGACCATTGATGGTAGCTGTGATTGCTTGCGGGTGCGTAACGGCAGCCTGACGGGTAACCCATCACTGAACCCATGGCGTTCGAAGAATTACTCATTGTCTGCTGAATATTATGTAGGCAGTGCGTCAATGGCTTATTTGTCTACTTACAAGATTGAAATAGCCAGCTTCACCACTGACGGTACTGTCATGATTGATGAGCCGGATCCGGATGGCGTGACACGTGGACCATGGCCATTCAGTACTCAGGTACAGGGCAGTGGCGGGGACGTAACAGGTATGGAGATTGGTGGCCGACTGGCGTTTAACGACGTGATCGGTGACGATACCTTCTTGTCTGGTTTTGGTTTAGATGCCAACTACACTCTTAGTAAATCAGAGCAAGACAAAAAAGGGATCAATGGACGTGAATTATCCTTCCCTGGCATGTCAGAAGACACCTACAACTTTGTATTGTGGTATGAACAGGATGGTTTCTCTACCCGACTGGCGTGGAACTCTCGTAGCCCACGTTTGATCACTCAGGGAACTGATGCTGTTGGCGGACAATCTTTGTATCAGGACACTTATTCTCAGTTGGATCTGAGTGTGTCGTATGATGTCAACGAGATGGCCTCTGTTTATCTGAGTGGCTCAAATATCACTGAGGAATTCCAGCAGACTTATCTGGAGTTTGAATCACAGAAAGCTTTCCAGAACGTGTATGAGTCACGTTGGACAGCTGGTGTTCGTGTCAAGTTCTGATAAGAACCCGACATTCTCCTGATGTTTAATAAAAACCGCCGTAGAGTTCAGACTACGGCGGTTTTTTATACTTTAGATCTGAACTTTGCCATTTAATCCAACGAAAGCAGTAAGGAGTGCAGATGAAAACTCATTCTGTTCAGAATATCGTAATAGTGGGAGGCGGCACCGCAGGCTGGATGTGCGCGGCAGCCCTGAGTCAGCATTTTCTGGGGCAGCCAGTCTCCATTCGGTTAATTGAATCGTCGGAACTGGGGACTATTGGGGTGGGAGAGTCTACTATTCCAAGTATCCGGCGTTTTTATGGCAAGCTTGGTTTGACTGATGTGGATGTGATCAAAACCACCAGAGCCACCTGCAAGTTAGGTATTGAGTTTCGGAACTGGCGCAAGCTGGATCATAGTTTTATCCACCCTTTTGGTTTGTTTGGGCAGCCACTTAATCAGGTGCCTTTTGTTCAGTGTTATCTGGCAGCGCGCCAGGCTGGACTAACACATTCATTACAGGACTATTCCCTCGGAGTGGCGCTGGCTCGCGACAACAAGTTTTGCCTGCCAGACCCAAACCCAAAGTCTATGCTGACTATTTTTGACTGGGCTTTGCATTTTGACGCCTCTTTATTTGCCGGTATGATGCGGGATTATGCTGAACAAAAATCAGTGCAGCGTACAGATGCCCGTATCCTATCTGTGCAGACCGATGAGACTGGTATCAAAGATCTGTTACTCGACAGCGGTGAAGTTGTCACAGGGGATCTGTTTATAGATTGTTCTGGCTTTCGTGGTTTGTTGATTGAACAGGCACTCAATACCGGATATGAAAGCTGGCAACAGTGGTTGTTATGTGACAAGGCGGTTGCGGTACAAACTGAAGTGCAGGGCGAACCTGTGGCTCGCACCAGAGCTACAGCTCATACTGCAGGATGGCAATGGCGTATTCCGCTCCAACATCGACAGGGTAATGGTTATGTCTATTCCAGTTCTTTGATCAGTGACGATGAAGCCACAACGACAATGCTGGCCAATACAGATGGCAAAGCGCTGCATAATCCGCGTTATTTTAATTTCACACCGGGTCGGCGCAAACTGGCATGGCATAAAAACTGTGTTGCACTAGGGTTAGCCTCTGGGTTTTTGGAGCCATTGGAAAGTACCAGCATAGCGCTGGTTGAGACCTCTATTGAGCGATTGCTGCAGACTTTTGATACTCCGGCTTACAGCAGTGCGGATGTAGATCGTTTTAACGAGGTGACAAAACTGGAGTATGAACGGATCCGCGACTTTATCATTCTGCATTACAAAACCAGTCAGCGCACCGATGCAGAATTGTGGCGTCATTGCGCTGCTATGGATATCCCAACCGAGCTGGCTGATAAAATTCAGGCCTTTCGGCAGTATGCTGATGTTCCCCGCTTGCCGTGGGAAATATTCGGTGCAGATAGCTGGCTGGCTTTATATGAAGGTATGGGAGTGCTGCCGGAGCAGTTACCAGCCGTTGCACTGCAATTGCCACAGCCAGCGTTGTTA
>JAHIWM010000078.1 GCA_018815765.1 Gammaproteobacteria bacterium
AACGCTTTCGCCGTTGGCGAGCCGCTTTCTTTTGCGTCGCCAAAAGAAAGTGGCGCAAAGAAAAGGCGACCCTGGCCGCTGCGAAAGCCCGCTCAAAAAAGTGCGTCCAAGGCGACTCGGCAACTCGTTCGTCGCTAACGCTCCTCGCTCAGACACTCCTCGTCTTAAAACCTTGGCCACCCATTTTTGAACGGCTTGCGGCTAAGGGGGTGGGGACTGTAGTTGGTTTAGTTTCAAACTCAATTTATTGCTCTTTGCACAATAATAATGGGTGTTGTATTTTGAGGTACTTCATGATGCTATCACTGGCGGCTTGTTGACAGAGTCCATTGAGTACTGGTAGGGAATCTAAATGTTAAGTTACTTTTGCGAAGATAGAGCAACAGCTTTTTGTAAAGTTATTAATGATTCTGTTGAACACTACAGATTGCTGGATTATGTGATTATCTTATTTGTTATATCGTGGCTAGCATACAGTGCTTTTAACTTTTTTAATAAATTACGCAGCATGGATATCAGAACTCATTCTGCAGTGGATTTGTTAAGCCTCGTATTAGGGAAAGCCGGCTGGCTATATCTACTTGGAATTACAGGCTGTTTTGTTTATGCGGTGTTTGCATACATAGCTTCGTTTTATTCTAAGCATGTCGGACATGGTTTCTCTAATGATCCAGCTGTGTGGGGACAAGCAGGGGATTTCTTTGGGGGTATGCTTAATCCGTTTTTAGCTTTTTGTTCATTTATGGCCCTTCTTTACACAATCAAAATCCAAACTGATGAATTAAAATTAACTCGTGAAGAATTGAAAAGATCTGCAAATGCTGCGCAAAAAAGCGTTGAAATAGAGGAAGAAAATCTTAAGCAGCAACGTAATAATTTAGAAGAACAGTTTCGTATAGCACGCTATCAGCAGTTGATGCCTTACATGCGCGATAAAGTCGATTCAATTCATATGCAACTGCGCTATCGACCTGTATCTAATGGTGATAGCACTAGTTCATATTTTTCTTTAGAAGAAAACTTTTATACTTTTTATGGGGAATTACTTGACACTAGAGAGCACGAAATTGACTGCATCAGTTTTGAAAAGTTGAGAACTAAATGTCTAAATAAAATCAAGATAGCAAGAGGCACACCAAAACTAAGTTTGATCCTGCAAAGATTGAATCGTGATTTAATTCTAGCTGGACGAGCTATCAGAGAACTCCACAATATTGGTTCAACAAACGAAGTGCAAATATTTAGAAATGAACTGCAGCATGCCGTTGGCATTTTGTATTGCTGTGGACGTATAGATTTTCGTGACACTAACTTGGCTGGGCTATCGGGATTCGACGGTGAATACGGCCCTTGTCTTTACGATGGATTTTTAGACGCATTAAAAATTTTTAGAAAAGACAGTAATTAAATCGTTAAAAAAGCCACCAAAAAGGTGGCTGTTTCACAAGTCAAACTCAACCAAAACCCTACTTCACCAATACCAGACTAAAAGTCGTTGGTACCATTGGGCTGATGGCTTTTAGGCCTGCCAGTTCACGTAGTTTTTCTACGCCAGCGTTTAATTCAAACTTGTTTACATCCAACATAATTGGCGCAACAGTGGTGACTACCAATTGGCTGTCTGACACTTTGGTCACTTTTACTTTGGCCATCAGGCTTTGGGTTTTAGTCAGTAAGGTCAAATCTAACGCTTGATCCACAACAACGCTGTCACCGGTTTTTAAGCCAGTGAGTACTTTGCTGTCGACTTTACCTTTGGCATTGATCGTGGCGTATTGTTTGGCTGCTAACACATGTTCCAGAATACGTTCGTTACGAATTGGAATGATAGTGTCGATACTCATCGCAGGAATAGCCACTGCAAACTCGCCTGCTTCAGTTAACTTACCTGTTAAGTCTTTAAAGCTGTGGGTTTCGGCCACAACATCATTTTTCACAGAGACAAAATTCAGGCTGGACTGTTGACTATTGACGGACCAGTCGGCAGCAGCAGAAAAACTTAAAGCTGCGGCCACTATTAAAGCTAATTTATTCATCGTCATCGAACACTCCTTAGTTGATGGATTGGGGTAATAGCCCCAAATCAAAATACGTTCTTAAAAAACCTTACAGACTAAACCTTTCAGATAATGACCTTCAGGGTAGAAGCTGGCAATAGGGTGGTCGCTGGACTGACTGAGTTTCTCGATAAACAAACAATCTTTGTTGGCATCCAGTGCGGCGTCAGCCACTATTTTCTGAAACAGCATTTCTTCCATTAAGCCTGAACAGCTGAAGGTCAGTAATAAACCACCTGGTTTCACCAACTGCATAGCGACACGGTTGATATCTTTGTAACCGCGGGCGGCTTGCATCAACTGGGCTTTGCTGTCGGCAAATTTTGGTGGATCTAAAATCACCATATCAAACAACTTGCCTTGCTCTTTGTATTCGCGCAGCAGCTTAAATACGTCCTGTTTGACGTTGTTAGCCTTGTCCAGTTCCATGTTATTTAACGCTAAATTACGTTCTGCGGTTTTTAAGGCTAAATCCGACATATCCACGTTAGTGACATGAGCCGCGCCACCTTTTAAACACGACAACGCAAAAGTGCCGGTGTAGCTAAAGCAGTTCAGTACAGTTTTGCCTTTCGCCAAACGACCTGCTGCAGCGCGTGAATCGCGTTGATCCAGATAAAAACCTGTTTTGTGGCCGTTGATCACATCGACCAGAATTTTCATGCCGTTTTCTAAAATCACAACTTCGCCGCTTTCACGAGGCAAATGCAACCAGCCAGTGACAGGTTTTAAACCTTCTTTTTTACGTACATCCACGTCTGAACGCTCGTAAATGCTGAAGTCAGGGAAAATTTGTTTTAGTGCGGTGACAATCAACTCGCGGTTTGCATCGGCACCAGCGGATAACAGCTGACAGACCAGTACATCGGCGTATAAGTCGATAGTCACACCAGGTAAACCATCAGATTCAGCTGCTACTATACGTAAACCATTGGTTTGATTTAGATCGTACATATCCTGACGCACAGACCAGGCGCGCTGAATACGGCGGGTGAAAAAGGCCTGATCAATCTGTTCTTTTTCGTTAAAAGTCCAGGCGCGCACGCGGATCTGCGAGTCGGCTGAATAAGCGCCGCGGCATAACCATTTCCCATCGTGGGTTAATACATCTACAGTTTCACCCGACTCTGGTTTGCCTTTCACCTGCAATACCGCTTTAGAGAACACCCAAGGGTGGCGGCGTCTTAAGGATTTTTCGCGTTCGGGTTGTAAAATGATACTGTGAGACATAGATGAACTCTGTAGATGGGCAAGGGGCGCTATTTTAGTGAAGAGTGCGCAAAAGCTAAAGCAAAACTAGTGCAAAACAAATAAAAGGATCAGCCAAATTGACGCAAAAGCATGTTGTACCCAGTCAAATGACCGCTATTGAGGTGATTAATCCCGGTAGCCAAAGCCAGTTGCAGCAAGTGACAGTGGCTGTTCCAGCGTTAAAAGCCGGACAGGTTCTGGTTAAAGTCGCAGCTGCAGGTATTAACAGAGCAGATTTATTGCAGCGCACCGGCTCATATCCGCCGCCAGCAGGGGAGTCCGATATTTTAGGTTTGGAAGTCGCTGGTACTGTGGTGGCTGTGGCCGATGATGTATCACCGGAATGGCTTGAACAGGCTGTATTTGGTTTAGTACCTGGCGGTGGTTATGCGCAGTATGTCGCTATGTCGGCAGAGCATCTGATCAAAAAGCCTGCAACTTTGGGTATGAGCGAAGCTGCTGCTTGTGCTGAAGTGTTTTTAACAGCCTTTCAGGCGATGCGGGTTGTGGGTCATTTGCCCTATCAAGGCGCATTATTGGTGCATGCAGGGGGCAGTGGTGTAGGCACTGCAGCTATACAGCTGGGTAAAGCTATGGGCTGTTTTGTTGCCGTCACCGTAGGATCGGACGAAAAAGCCAAAGCCTGCTTAGCCTTAGGCGCTGATTGTGCTGTGAACTATAAAACTCATGACTTTGAAATTGAGCTGAAAGCCGCACGACCTCAAGGTTTTGATTTGATTATCGACCCTGTAGCAGGTGAATACATCGCCAAAGATATTCAGCTGTTGGCGCTGGATGGGCAAATTGTTGTGCTTTCTATGCTGGGTGGCCGTATGACACCGGAGCTGGATTTAGGCCTGATGCTGAAAAAACGCGGTCAGCTTTTATGCTCCACACTTCGAAGCAGAACAGATGGCTATAAATCAGCTTTAATCAGCGATTTTAGTCAGCAGTTTGGGAAGGCTTTGGCGGAAGGTAAAATTAAGCCTGTATTGGCACAAAGCATCGACTGGTCGGAAGCGAATAGGGCACATGAGTTGTTGGCTTCGAATGCTGTGGTGGGCAAACTGGTGCTCACGTTATTTTGATTTCTTCGCCTGTCATGCTTTAAAAACAACAAACCGGCTTAAGCCGGTTTGTTGTGATCTGGAGTTTGGTGTTTATCTGGCTC
>JAHIWM010000079.1 GCA_018815765.1 Gammaproteobacteria bacterium
GCTCTGGCTGTGTTAAGTTATGGGCAGTTTCGACGCAGCCCTTGCCCAGCAAGGGTTGTGGCCTAACAGAAATTTTTGTGGGGCAGCGTTTTGTGCTTGCATGCCTAAATCAGGCTTGATATAACAAGTGTGCCACTACGACAAACAAATTTTTATTGTAGTTGTTGAAAATAATAACAATTGAAGGGGATGATATTGTGAACAAGTCTCAACTTATCGACAAAATCGCTGCTGGTGCAGATATTTCTAAAGCGGCAGCTGGTCGTTCTCTGGACGCGTTCATCGACGCTGTTACTGAGGCTCTTAAGGAAGGCGATTCAGTAGCCTTAGTTGGTTTTGGTACATTTGCAGTTCGCGAGCGCGCTGCACGTTCAGGCCGTAACCCACAAACTGGTGAAACTATCCAAATCGCTTCTGCGAAAATTCCTTCGTTCAAGCCAGGTAAAGCGCTGAAAGACAGCGTAAACTAAGCTGAACGCTTGACTATCATAGTCAAGCTTATGAAGCTGATGGTTCTGCCCAAGTCGTTATTGATATCGGTGGATAATAGCAAAACGCATTAAGCCTAACGCTGCCACAGCTTTTATGAAAAAGGCGTATCTGCTAAGATGCGCTTTTTTTTTAAGACAACCAAAAGTTGCCAAAAGAGACGTAGATACAATGTTAGAAAAGATCAGAGATGGTTCGCAGGGTATGATCGCCAAGGTCATTCTTGGCTTTGTGATCCTGACGTTCGCTTTAGCGGGGGTTGGCAGTTATCTTGGCAACACCAGCGAAGTTCCTGTTGCCACAGTCAACGGTGATGAAATTACTAAAGTTCAGTTTGATACTGCCTACCAAAACGAAAGAGCCAGAATGCAACAGCAGTTTGGTGAAATGTTTGGCATGCTGTCGGCTGACACCAACTATATGAGCAACTTCCGCAATTCAGTGCTGGAAAAGCTGATTGACGAACAATTACAACGTCAGTTAGTCAGCCAGCTGGATCTGATGGTCAGCGACGAGGTGTTACGTGACACTATCCGTACTATGCCTGAATTTCAGGTCAACGGTGTGTTTAACAATGACCGTTATATAGCGCTGCTGCGTCAAAATGGCTATGAGCCAAATCAATTCCGTGATTATTTGCGTGCGCAAATGTCGGCGAATCAACTGGTGGTCGGTTTAGCAGGTTCTGAATTTGCGACTGTATCTGAAATGCAGTTGTTGTCTAAACTACAGCAGCAAAGCCGTGACATTCAGTACGCTGTATTAAAAGCGGCTGATTTTGCTTCTGCTGTTGAAGTGAATGATCAACTGCTGCAGGACTATTATCAAAGCAACACCAATCAGTTTGTGTCACCGGAAACAGTGTCTGTGGACTATGTACAGTTAACTGCTGCTGATATAGCCAAGTCTGTTGTAGTGGCTGATGCCGATCTGCAAGCTTATTACGATGCCAATCAGGCCCGTTATCAGTCAGAAGAGCGTCGTCGTGTTTCACATATTCTGTTGGAGTCTGCAGAAGATAATGCTGAAATCAAAGCCAAGGCTGATGCCTTAGCTGCACAGTTACAGCAAGGCGCTGATTTTGCTGAACTGGCGAAAAAAGAGTCTGCTGATACTTTTTCTGCTGAAAAAGGTGGTGATTTAGATTTTATCGAAAAAGGCGTGATGGATGCTGAATTTGAAAAAGCAGCTTACGCTCTGGCGAAAGCCGGTGATATCAGCCCTGTAGTGAAAACCGAGTTCGGTTATCACATCATTAAACTGACTGAAGTTCAGCCTGGTTCAACCAAAGCTTTTGCTGATGTAAAAGAGCAAATTCTGGCAACAGTAAAAGAAGAAAAAGCCGCTGAGAAGTTTGCTGAGCTGCAACAACTATTAGGCGAAAAGAGTTTTGAAATTGCTGACAGCCTGCAAGAAGCAGCAGAAGCTGTTGGTACTACTGTGGTGTCAGTACCTGCCTTCAGCCGTTCAACTGCTCCTGCTGAGTTAACTGCGCCAAAAGTGCTGGAAACTTTGTTCTCTGAAGACTTTATCAGTGCTGGTGTGAATAGTGATGTAATTGAAGTTGCTCCGCAGCATGTGGTGGTAGTGCGCGTGAATGCGCATCAGCCTGAAACCACCAAAAAGCTTGAAGAAGTGAAAGCACAGGTGCAAGCCGCTGTGATCGCAACTAAGAGTTCTGAGCTGGCGAAAGCAAAAGCTGAAGCTTTATTAGCTGAAGTTGTGGCGGGTAAATCTTTATCTGATGTTGCTGCTGCGGCACAGTTAACGCTAGAAACAAAAGCTGCTGTGACTCGTTTTGGTGGTGATGTCGACTCAGACATCCGCACTAAAGCTTTTGAACTGGCAAAACCTATAGAAGCACAAGCTGCGACTGTGGCTATGTTAAATCTGGCCAGTGGCGATGCAGCTTTGGTTGCAGTCACGAAAGTGAATGATACTGAAGTAACAACCAAACCTCCGGTTGAACAGTTACAGCAGTTTGCTGATCAGAAAGCACAGAGTAGTTTTGGAGCCTTAGTTGCTGCGTTAAAAGCTAATGCTGAAATTACCCGTTCTTTACCAGCGGCGGCAGTTGACGAATAATTTTATTATTCGTTCGCCTGAAAATAAAAAAACCAACCTGCGGGTTGGTTTTTTTATGGCTGATTTTTAAGTCTGACCCAGCTGTTATCAGCTTTGTGCACTTTTAATCAGCTTTCTGCTGTAGTCATGTTGCGGGTTGGTGAACACTTCATTGGTAAGGCCGTAATCCAGTGCTTTACCCTGATGCAATACCAACATGCTGTCACTGATATGCCGAACTAAACGTAGATGGTTGGTGATCAGCAGATAAGATAAGCCAGTGTTCTTTTGTAACTCCAGCAGCAGGTTAACAATCTGGGCCCGTAGCGATGGGTCCAGCGCTGTTAAGGCTTCATCCAGTATCAACACCTTAGGATCCATAATAAGGGCTCTGGCGAGCGCTACACGCTGCAATTGACCGCCTGAGAACATATGAGGGTAGTAGTCAGCGTGTTCTTCCATTAAACCTAATTGCTGTAAGGTTTGATGAATTTTATCCTGGCGTTGTTCTTCATCCAGTTGCGTACTGTACCGCAATACATCGTCCAGCATTTGTCCTACTTTCTGATGTGGGTTTAATGAGCGGGCAGGGTCCTGAAAGATATAACGAATGACGTGATTATATTTTTTATAGTCACTGATAGTGACGGCCTGACCTTCGAGCAATATTTCCCCGCTGTCTGGTTTTTCTATACCCACCAGTAATTTTGCCAGTGTGCTTTTGCCTGAGCCGGTTTCACCCACAATAGCCAGAGTTTGGCCAGGGTAGAGGCTAAAACTGACGTCAGACAGCGCCTGAATGGTTTTACGGCCAAAGATCCCCTGAGCTTTCTGATAACTTTTATACAGCTGCCGGATCTCCAGCAATGGGGTGGTCATAACTTTTTGCCCTGCAGCGGAAAATGACAACTGAAATAGTGATTTTGTAAGCGCTCTAACACAGGTGTTTTGACACATTCCTTGCGCGCATTCGGGCAACGTGGTCCTAAACGACAACCTATAGGTAAATGCTGTAGCGTAGGAATACTGCCATGCAAGGCATACAAAGGTTGTTTGCTGGCAAGCTCCGGCTGAAATTCGGGCACACTTTTAATCAGCGCATCGGTGTAAGGGTGAAAAGGCTGCTTCAAAATGGCGGCCGTTTCGCCTGCTTCCACCAGTTGACCACAATAAAGCACACTTAAGGTTTGAGTATTGCGGGCGACGGTTTCAAGCTCGTGGCTTATCAGTAAAATTGACATGCCTTTGAGCTGATTAAAGCTGGCCAGCAAACGGAATAACTGTGCCTGAGTGGTGCTTTCCAGTGCAGTCGTTGGCTCGTCGGCAATCAATAGCTTTGGTTTTTTCGCTATCGCCATGGCGATCATTATTTTCTGACAAACCCCTTCAGGCAACTGATAAGGGTAAGAGTTAAATATCGCCTGATGATCCCTGATGCCGACTTTATGCAGCAAAGCTATGGCTCTTTTACGTCGCTCAAAAGGCCGGCTCCACCAACTGCCTGCGAGTTCTGAGTCAGGTATGGCTTCAAGCAATTGGTCCAGAATAGGAGCGGTCGGATCCATACTACGGCTGGGTTCCTGATAAATCATGGCGATATCGCGGCCAATAATTTTGCGCTGTTCTTCATAAGATAAACGTAATAAATCCTG
Organism: Gammaproteobacteria bacterium; assembly: GCA_018815765.1. Lineage (GTDB taxonomy): Bacteria > Pseudomonadota > Gammaproteobacteria > Enterobacterales > Alteromonadaceae > Pararheinheimera. The sequence continues at coordinate 4,206 of JAHIWM010000079.1, forward strand.
ACCAGCCCAGCTGAAACGATCGGCAGTGATGCGCCATCTTTTATTCAGCACGCCCACTATGGCTTTGGCGATTAAGCTTTTGCCTGAACCTGACTCGCCGACTAAACCACGGATTTCGCCTTCACGTATGGTTAGGTTGACTCTGTCGACAGCACGGATTAAACCTTCCGGTGTTTCCAGCTCTATCGTCATATTTTTTATATCGAGCAGAATCATCAGTTTTCCCGCCGCTTTTTCATCGCTGTGCGCAAGCCGTCACCCACTAGATTTACCGACAAGACTGACGCAAAAACTAAAATACCTGGCAGGGCTATGGCCCATGGCGCCAGATAAATTAAGTCCAGCGCATCTGCAATCATCACGCCCCATTCGGAGGTCGGAGCCTGAGCGCCCAAGCCTAAGAAACCCAAAGCTGCTATATCCAGAATAGCGGTAGACAATGCCATAGTGGCCATTACAGTTAAATGTTCCCAGATATTAGGTAAAACGGCATAACGCAAAACCTGCCAGTTCGAGGCGCCATCCAGCCGGTAAGCTGCCACATAATCCTGTTTTAAGGTGTCCTGAATTGCATTACGAATACCGTGCACAAACTGCGGTAACAGCGCCAGCATAATGGCCCAGGTGGTATTCCACAGACCAGGGCCTAACACCGCGACTATAATAATCGCCAGCAGCAGGGAAGGGATGGTCAGTGCTAAATCCAGCACATGGTTAAAAATACTGGATTTAACACCTTTGCTCATGCCCGCCATTGCACCTAAGGCCAGGCCCATCAGCAAAGAGCCAATCACTGTGACCAGGGCAATACCAAAAGTATAAGTGGCACCTTTCATCAGGCGCGACATCAAATCACGGCCTAAATCATCAGTGCCAAAAGGATACTGCACCAGACCCTCTGCACTCCAGGAAGGCGCCAGCAATAACAGATCCGGATTTTGCAGATAAGGGTTATGAGGAGTGATCAGTGGTGCAAATAATGTCAGCAGCAGAAAAAATGAAAACATCACCAAGCCTAAAACCGCGGCATGCTGGCGCTGAAATTGTTGCCAGAGTTGCGTTAAGGGCCCGCGGTTATGCTCCTCGAAATATAGCCGGAATTTTTTCATCTTATGCTTTCCTGGCTAGCGGATTAAACAAGGTATGCAGAATTTCAGTCAGCATATTCACCACTATCACTAAACAGGACACTACTAACAAACCGCCCTGAATAGCCGGATAATTACGTTGATAAATACTGTCCAGTAGCCACTGACCTATGCCAGGCCAGGAAAATATGACTTCGGTAATCATCGCCAGCGTAATCAAAGTACTGAATTGCAAACCAATCTGGCGTATCACTGGCAATAAGGCATTACGTAGCCCATGGTGGTACAACACCTGTGCCCGGCTTAAGCCTTTGGCACGGGCCGTTTTAATGTAGCTTTGTTCCAATACCGCCAGCATGGAGTCGCGGGTAAAACGGATCATCACTGTGGTGGGGAATGTGGCAAGCACAACAGCGGGCAATAATAAGTGCCGTAAAGCGTCTTGTGTGGCTTCAGATTTATAGCGGATATCAGACAACCAGATATCCGGCAGCATAAAACCTGTAGTGGTCGGGATATCAAACAATACATTAATACGACCTGCAGTGGGCAATACACCAAGAGTCAGCGAAAACAGCATGATGAGCAATAAAGCCCACCAGAAGATAGGAATGGAATAAGCGATGAGCGTGATACCTGAGATCAGCTGACCAAAAAAACTATCGGCTTTCACTGCTGCAAATAATCCCAAAGGGATCCCCAGCACAAAAGACAAAATCAGCGCATAGCTTGCCAGTTCCAGTGTGGCCGGAAATACTGCGATTATTTCAGATAAGACAGGCTGTTGGCTTGAAAATGACAAGCCCCATTCACCGTCCAGAATACGGTTTACATAGGCAATATACTGTTGTATCAGTGATTGATCCAAGGCGTAATATTCAATCAGTGCCTGCTGTTGTTCCGGCTGAATGTTGGTTAGTCCTGACACGTTGGTCAGCACATCACCGGGAAAGAGGTAACTTAAACTAAAGGCCAGTACGGTCAGGGCAACAAAAACAAAGCCTATTAAAAATGTACGACGTAAGAAGTAATGCAGCATCATAAGGATTTTCTCGCTGCAGCCATTGATATACCACCATAGGGATTAATGGTTACCCCGGTAATTTTGACGCTTTTGGCCTGAAAACGTTTGGAGTGAGCAATACTCACCAAGGGCATTTGCTCGTCGATATAAAGCTGAGCTGTTAAATAAAAGCTGCGTCGTTGTTTGATGTCTGCGGTCAGCAGTGCCTGATTAATCAGAGTATCAAAGTTAGGATCACACCAGTTTGCTCTGTTACTGCCTGATTCTGCTGCACTGCAACTTAATAACGGCCGGAAAAAATTATCCGGATCGGCATTGTCAGCCGCCCAGCCAATCAGTACTGAATCATGTTCATATTCTGAAAGCTTGCGTCTGAAACTATTCCATTCAAAAGAAACAACAGAAGCCCGTACGCCAATTTTGGCTAAATCAGCCTGCATCAGTTCCGCCATTTTTAACGCATTAGGGTTATACAAACGTTGCACTGGCATAGCCCAGATATCCATGCGGAAGCCTTTTGGATAACCAGCTTGCGCCAACAGCTCTTTGGCTTTGACTGGGTCGTATTGCTGTTCGGGTAAGTCGTGATAAAAGGCCCAGGATGTTGGCGGCAATAAGGTTTTAGCTTTGTCGGCATAACCAAAATAAACAGCATCCAGAATAGCGTCTTTATTGATGGCATAAGCTAAGGCTTTTCGAACCAGTACATTGTCAAAAGGAGCTTTTTTGGTATTAAAAGCCCAGAAACCGACGTTCATGCTGGTTTGACTTTGTACTTCCACATCTGGCCGCTCCGTAATGAGTTTCAGCTCAGCGTTACGGGGATAAGCAACCACATCACATTCATGGGTCAGTAATTTCGCCATACGTTTGGCATTGTCCGGCACCAGGTCAAATACCAGCTGTGTCAGTTCGGTTTTACCACGCCAATACTCAGGATGGCGGTAATAACGAATGAACTGATCTTTTTTATACTCTTTAAAGAAAAACGGGCCTGTGCCTATAGGCCGTTGATCCAACAATTCCGGCCGGCCTAGTTGCATCAATTGTTCTGCATATTCAGCAGATAAAATGGCAGCAAAATCGGTGGCCAGATTAGATAAAAACGAGCTGTCAGGACGCGTCAGTTCAAAGCGTATTGTCGTGCTGTTTTCAGCCACTACGGCTTTAACCAAAGATCCCCAGTCGACACTTTGAAAATACGGATAATTCGCACCCCCTACTTGATGGTAAGGATGATCCGTTTGCAAAATGCGGTTAAAAGTAAAAGTCACATCATTGGCGTTTAACGTTCTGCCGGGAGAAAAAAATGCGGTGTGATGGAACTGCACATCAGGGCGTAGAGTAAACCAATAAGTTCTGCCATCTTCACTTAAACGCCATTGTGTTGCTAAGGCAGGCAGCAATTCACCTGTCGCCGGGTCTATATCCAGCAGCCGGTCATAAAGTTGCTGACTGATGGCATCGATAGTGGTGCCTGAGGTGACCCGTTGTGGGTTAAAGCTCTCAGGGGAGCCTTCGGCGCAATACACCATACCTTGCTGAATAGTTTCAGGAATATCAGGCTGGCAGGCACTGAGTATCAACACAGAGCCACAGGGGACCATCAGGCTCAGTAAGGCTTTGATCATTGTTGGCTGTCCAGCAGTTTGTACTTTTTCATATAACCACGTAACTGATGATAGGTCAGATTCAGTGCTTCAGCAGTTTTCTTCTGATTGAATTGGCTGGCTGCAAGCGCCTGTTTTATCAAGTCCATTTCAAAGTTTTCTGACAAAACTTTAAAATCCTGCACCTGATTAAAATCAAAAGCTGATGCCACTTTTACTGAAGCGGGCGGATTATCGCTGCTTTGCTCTTTGGATGCTACCACTGCTTTGTCTGGTTGCGGTCTGCGGTCTAAAGTACGAACCCGGGTTCTGGGCCGAAATGGTGACTCAAATGGATCGAGCTGAATATGATGCACTGGTACATAAGGGTTATTGGTGCGGTACACACTACGCTCTACCACGTTTTTTAGCTCCCGCACATTACCCGGCCATTCGTGTTCCAGCAGAATACGTTTGGCTTTTTCGCTGAAACCACTAAAGAGTTCAAACCCCAGTTCACGCGCCATATTGACGGCAAAATGCTCTGCCAGTACCAATATATCTTCCTGCCTTTCCCGCATCGGAGGCAGGGTGATCACATCAAAGGCCAGCCGGTCCAGTAAGTCGGCACGAAATTCACCCAGTTCAGCCATCGAAGGTAAGTCTTCGTTGGTGGCGCAAATTAAACGCACATCCACTTTCACCGAACGGCTGCCGCCGACTCGTTCAAACTCGCCGTATTCAATGACCCGCAATAACTTCTCCTGCACCATCGCAGGGGTGTTCGCCAATTCATCTAAAAATAAGGTGCCACCATTGGCCCGTTCAAAGCGGCCTTCATGGCGTTTAGCTGCACCGGTAAAAGCGCCGGCTTCATGGCCAAATAGTTCACTTTCAAGCAGATTTTCATTCAGCGCAGCACAGTTGAGCGTTAAATAATTTTGATCCCAGCGCTGAGACAGGTAATGTAGACGGGCTGCGATCAGCTCTTTACCTGTGCCCCTTTCTCCTATGATCAGCACAGGTTTGTGCAAAGGTGCGATTTGAGAAACCTGATCCAGTACGTTTAAAAAGCTGTTGGACTGGCCTATTAAATTATCTTGCTGAAAACTTCTGCTCATCTGGATTCACGAAGTGGTGAAATTAACTAATAAGTAGTGTATTTCATAACGTGAACTTGGCATAGCTTTTTTGTTATATAAATAAAATACATATAAAACAATGATTTAAAATAGTTTGGCAAGTTGGCAAGAAACCTGAATAGGTAATAGCGAATCCAACAAGTCATTTAGAGGTAAAACATTATGGGTATCTTCTCTCGCTTTTCAGATATCGTGAACTCCAACATCAATGCTTTATTAGATAAAGCAGAAGATCCGGAAAAAATGGTCCGCCTGATTATTCAGGAAATGGAAGACACTTTGGTTGAAGTACGTTCTACCTCAGCTAAAACCATTGCAGAGAAAAAAGAACTGCAACGTGTAGTGTCTAAATTAGAAGCTGAAGTGGCCGACTGGCAGGCTAAAGCTGAACTGGCTTTAAGCAAAGAACGCGAAGACTTAGCCCGTGCTGCGCTGATTGAACGTCAAAAAGCGGCAGACCAGGCTGCAGCAGTAGCTGCCGACATTACTCATTTAGACGAGCATGTCAGCAAGTTACAGGACGAAGTGGGCCAGCTGCAGGATAAGTTAGCTGATGCCAAAGCCCGTCAGAAAGCCATGCTGATGCGCCAGAAAACTGTGTCATCCCGTTTGGATGTAAAGCGTACTTTAGACAGCAACCGTTTAAACGACGCCATGTACAAGTTTGAACGTTATGAGCAAAAAATCGATTCGCTGGAAGCTCAGGTTGAATCGTACGATTTAGGCAAAAAGACCTTAAAAGATGAGTTTGCAGAATTGGCATCATCTGAGAAAATCGATAACGAACTGGCTGAATTAAAAGCTAAAATGTCTAAAAAAGATAACGCCTGATTATCAGGCGTTTTAGGAGCTGGCAATGACACTTCATGAAATTATTGGTGTACCTTTTATCCTGTTCATGATTTTTGTGGCGCCGCTGTGGGTGTTTATGCACTACAGAAGCAAAAACAAAATTGGTGAAGGTTTGGGGGACAGTGAACTGGCTCAACTGAATGAGTTGTCCCATCGTGCCGAAAAAATGGCCGACCGTATCAAAACGCTGGAAGCGATTTTAGATGCAGAGTCGCCGAAGTGGAGGGAGAAACATGACTAAAATACGCAAAGAGCTGTTGCGGGATGACCGCAACGGCAAACTGGCCGGGGTCTGTGCTGGTATTGCAGACTACTTCGGTTGGGAAGTGTGGTTAGTGCGGTTGATTGTGGTTACTTCTGTATTGTTAGGTTTAGGTGGTTTGTTGCCTGTTTTGTACGTAGCAGCCTGGTTTATTCTGGAAAAGAAATCAGTGCATGAGGCAAAAAAAGGCTTCACTGAATCTTCGTACGATGAGCGCCCTGTGGAAGTAAAGACCCGGGTATGGCAACGAGGTGAAGTACCAAAGTCGGCATTACACCACCTGGTCAATCAGTTTAATAGTCTGGAATTACGTTTACGCGACATGGAAACTCATGTCACCTCTGCCAAGTTCCAACTGAACAGAGAAATCAGCAAGTTATAGTTTAAGTAGAGAATAAGTTTGCCAACCTGTCGAAAAGACGCCAACTAGGATCACTGCATGGATTGGTTAAAAAAGGCGCGCTGGCATTCAGAACAACTGACGCAGCGGGCCTTTCACCGTCAGCTCAGACTGGGAGTGACAGGCCTGAGCGGCGCAGGAAAAACTGCGCTGTTAACAGCGATAGTGCACCAGCTGACACAAAGTCATTCTTCTTTTTTACCCTTTTTTTCCGTGATGCAAAAACGCTGGTTAGGCTGTCGCATTGATGATAATCAGTTGCCGCAGCTGCCACGTTTTGGTTTTGAAAAGAACTTAAGTTACCTGCAGCAACAACCTGCCAGCTGGCCTCCGTCTACCGTAGGCTGGAGTCAACTGACCTTAGCTTTGCGTTATCAGAGTGAATCGAGTTTGCGCGCCCGTTTTCAGGATTATCAGGAAACTGAACTGGTGCTGGTGGATTATCCCGGTGAGTGGCTGTTGGATTTGCCTATGCTGCAACAAAGTTATCAGCAGTGGTGTGAGCAAAGCTGGTTGCTGTTTGCTCAATCACACAGAATTGCCACAGCAGAAGGCTTTAAGCAGCGGTTGCAAGGCATTGATTTAAATGATACTTCAGTGCTTTCTGTGCAGGAGCTGTGCACTGAATACAGCAGCTTACTGCAGCAATTCCGTGAAGTGGCAGGCGCTTATTTAAATCAGCCTGGCCGACTATTGGTGCCTGGTGAATTTGAAGGTACACCTTTATTGCAGCTATTGCCTTTGTTGCCAGAACAATTGGCACAAGGTGGCGCTTTAGTTGACTTGATGCAAAAGCATTTTGTCAGTTACCAAAGCAAAGTGATTGAGCCTTTTTACCGCCAGTACTTTTCAGGTTTAGACCGCCAAGTGGTGTTGGTTGATATTTTGGGCGCACTGAATGCCGGTGAGTCAGCGCTTTTAGAGCTGAAGCAAAGTTTGTTGCTGATTTTACAAAGTTTTGATTATGGCCCTGAACACTGGCTGCGGCGTATTTTTAAACCACGGATCAGTAAGGTGTTATTTGCTGTCAGTAAAGCCGATCATGTCACACCGGATCAGCATCAGGCGCTGACTTTGTTATTGCAGCAGCTGCTGTTACAGCATCTGCAGAGTGTAAAGTTTCAGCTCTGTCCCTATGAAGTGATGGCGATAGCCGCTATTAAAGCCAGTGAAGCAGGTTTTGTGAAACAAAATACTCAGCAGCAGCCTTGTTTACGCGGCCTTAGCGCCGTTACTGGCGAGGCGCTGACTTATTATCCGGGGGATGTACCACGCTACTGGCCGGATCATCAGCTATTTACCGAACATCATTTTGAATTTCAGTCCCTGGCACCTTTGCCATGGCCTAAACAGCAAGTGCTGCAACATATCCGTCTGGATCATCTGCTGGAGTACCTGTTAGGAGATAAACTGACATGACAGATTTAAAACAAGCGAAAAGCTTTAAAGAGGCCGATTTTATTAGCTCCGATGTGGTTTCAGAACCGCCTATGGCAAAGGCTGTGCAGTTTGAGCAGGCCGATTTTGTGGTTGAACCACACCTCGAGCCAGAACCACCAAAACCTAAGCCTGTGTCGGCGCTGATGTGGGCTGGGATCAGTAGTGTTGTGCTGTTAGTGTCTGTGGCCTTGTACAGCGCTGTGACAACCATCCAGCAGGCTTTTATAGCGCCAGGTATCAGTACTGTGCTGGAAGCTTTGTTTTGTGCTGCTTTATTAACTTTAGGCAGCTTGTTGCTGGCGCGGGAATGGCGCTTATGGCGACGTTTAGCCAAAACCCGGACCTGGCAACAGGCTCATCAACGGATTCATGCCAGTATTCAGTACGGTGAAGCGGAGCAGATCTGTCTGGATATTGCTGCAGTTCTGCCTGAATCAACAAAGCAGGATGTGGCGGACTGGAAAGCGCAAAAACAAGCAGAGCACAGCGATCAGGAACTGCTGGATTTGTTTGAACTCAAAGTGCTGAGTAAAGCCGATGCAAAAGTGCGTCAGCAAATACATCAAGCCTCTGCGGACGCTGCTATGGCCGTCGCTGTCAGTCCTTTTGCTTTGGCTGATATGCTGCTGGTGCTGTGGCGTACCAGTAAATTGTTACGTCAAATGGCTGAAACTTATGGTGCGTCCTTGGGGCAATTGCGCAGTTTGATCCTTATTAAACACTTATTTGCTGCTTTGTTATGGGCAGGCAGTTCGGAGCTGGCGCTGGATCTTGGATCCGATGTTCTGGGGGCTGAACTGACCAGCAAATTATCGATGCGGGCAGGGCAGGGTTTAATAGCCGGTATGCTGGTGGCTCGTTTAGGTTTAGCTGCTCAGCAATTACTACGCCCTTTGCCGTTGGCGAAAAGTCAAAAACTAAGTTTGCTGGATTTAAGCAAAGCCTTAGTGCGACGTTTGCTCGGTAAAGCGGCTCCTTTGTCAACTTAACGCTACATCTCCTGTCGTTTCTGCTCAAACTGACGGTGCTGCTTCAGACCGTCAGATGTCTATATGCCTTGTCGCTGCCTGACCTGCTCGGTATAAAAAACTCATAAAAAATAAAACAATAGTAACAACAGGTGTTTTTATGAGTAAGCAGCAGTACAGTCATCCTGATACGGTATGTATCCATGCCGGAAAAACCGGTTTAAACCCCCATGGCGCTTTAGCCACGCCTTTGTACCAGACCTCCACTTTTGTATTTGATAGTGCCGAACAAGGCGCGGCCCGTTTTGCCGGTGAAGAGCCAGGTTATATCTACACTCGTTTAGGTAATCCAACCACAAGAGAGCTGGAACTGAAAGTTGCAGCTTTGGAAGGCATGGAAGATGCCGCTGCGACAGCCACGGGCATGGGCGCTGTGGCTGCTGCCACTATGGCCTTTTTACAGCAAGGCGATCATCTGATTGCCAGCAAAGCCATTTATGGCTGTAGCTTTGCACTTTTTAATCATCAGTTTGCCCGCTACGGTATCGACGTCAGTTTTGTTGATATGACTGACCACAACGCCATCAAACAAGCGCTTAAACCCAACACCAAAATGATTTTTGCAGAAACACCCATTAACCCGACTTTGACTGTGCTGGATCTGGATTTTATTGGCCAGTTTGCCAAACAACACCAGCTGATATCGGTGATCGACAACACCTTCCTAACCCCTTTACTGCAAAAGCCGGCTGATTACGGCATCGACATCATTTTGCATAGCGCGACCAAGTACCTGAACGGCCATGGTGATGTGGTGGCAGGTATTATCGTCGGCAGCAGTGAGCGTATTACACAGATTAAACTGACTACCTTAAAAGATATGGGTGCAACGATCAGCCCGCATGATGCCTGGTTGATTATCCGTGGTTTAAAAACCTTGTCGGTGCGGATGGAGCGGCATTGTCAGAATGCGCAAAAAGTAGCGGAGTTCCTTGAAGCTCATCCAGCCATAGGCCAGGTCTATTACCCGGGGTTAAAGTCTCATCCGGGTTATAAATTTATCGGCAAACAAATGAAAGCTGCCGGTGGGGTATTGGCCTTTGAGCTAAATGGCAGCCTGGATGATGGTCGCTATTTTATTAATCAATGTAAGTTATTCAGTCTGGCGGTCAGCCTTGGCGATGCGGAGTCGCTTATTCAGCATCCTGCTTCGATGACTCATAGCCCTTACAGTGCTGAAGAGCGGCAGATGGCCGGCATCAGTGATGGCTTAATTCGCATTTCTGTGGGGCTTGAGCATGTTGAAGATATTATTGCCGACCTGGCGCAGGCTCTGACCCTGATGCAGCAACGCCAGCATAGCTAAGAGCTTTGTTGTAATTATTGCTTTACAAAAACAACAGAGTTGACGTTCACGTCAACTCAACCATGGGTTAACAGCTGTTGTCCAATCCTCTAGTATCGGCCGCAACTAAAAGGTTGATAAAACCACTATAAGATCGAAACAACAGGGTTCTATGAGCAAATCAAGTCAATACGTATCGCACCAGTCGGATGAAGATGGCTTTATCCACTGGTCGGCTGACGAAAATAAAATTTGGTCTGAGTTAATGCAGCGTCAGTTGTCCTGCATTGAAGGTAAGGCTTGTGATGAATATCTGGATGGACTGAAAAAGCTTAATTTGCCACAGGATCGTATTCCACAACTGGCAGAAATTAATGCGGTGTTGGAGCCAAGCACTGGTTGGAAAGTCACTGAAGTACCAGCACTCATTAGTTTTGATCGCTTTTTCCAGCTATTAGCCAATAAAGAGTTTCCAGTCGCGACCTTTATTCGTAGCAGAGAAGAATTTGATTACCTGCAGGAACCTGATGTGTTCCATGAAATATTTGGTCACTGCGCTATGCTGACCCATCCGGCTTTTGCTGAATTTACCCATACCTACGGCAAACTGGGCTTAGCGGCCAGCAAAGAAGACCGTGTCTATCTGGCTCGTTTGTACTGGTTTACCATAGAGTTTGGTTTATTAAGCAGCAAAGATGGCTTGCGGATTTATGGCGGCGGTATTTTATCTTCACCTGGTGAAACTCAATACGCCATCAGCTCTGACGTGCCAGAGCGTAAGGCCTTTGATGTGGTAGATGTGCTGCGTACGCCTTACCGTATCGACATTATGCAGCCAGTGTATTTTATGATTCATTCGATTAACGATTTATTTGATGTATCCCAATTGGATTTGATGGCTATGGTACAACAGGCCCGATCACTGGGATTGCATGCAGCTAAATTTCCGCCTAAAGAAAAAAAGGCAGGCTAAGCCTTGCCTACAACCGAGAACAAACTGATGTCTGAATTAAAACAAGCGAAATGTGAAGCCTGCCGTGCCGATGCACCCAAGGTATCGGATGAAGAATTAGCCCAACTGATGCACCAGATCCCGGACTGGACCCCAGTGGCCCGTGATGGCATTTTGCAACTGGAGCGTGAGTTTAAATTTAAGAACTTTAAGCTGGCATGGGCTTTTCATCAGAAAGTGGCTCAACTGGCTGAAGATGAAGGCCATCACCCGGCTTTGTTACTGGAGTGGGGCAAGTTAACAGTGACCTGGTGGTCGCATTCGATTAAAGGCCTGCATAAAAACGATTTTATCTGTGCTGCTAAAACAGATGCCTTGTTAGCTTTATAATCCCGGAATATTTTGTAGGGGATGGGCTTGTCCCATCCCGTCTTGCCAGCAACACTCAGCCCTAACAGTTTGATCCCGCCAGTCATGACTGCCCTTGCTCCGCACAGAGTACGAAGGGAATGTGCATATTTCTTTACAAATAATACTGGTCTGCCCGAGCCTCTTTACCGTATGATTAAAGCTAAGCAGAAGCTTGAGGTGGTTTTGTATCATGAGGTTAGAAATTCATTGCCAGGACCGACTGGGTATTACTCAGGAAGTGTTAAATATCCTGGTCAGTTATCAGCTGGATTTACGTGGTATCGAAGTGGACCCGACCCTGGGCCGGATTTTTGTATCCTTCCCAACAGTCGAGTTTGAAAAATTTCAGGAGCTGATGGCAAAAATCCGCCGTATTCCTGGCGTTGACGATGTCAAAACCACAGCTTTTATGCCATCTGAGCGGGAACACAACGAACTAAGCACTTTATTACGCACTTTGCCTGACGGCATTATTGCCGTAGACACCCGTGCCAATGTCACCATTATTAACGAAGCAGCGCTTGAAGCCTTGTCTATGGAGCGCAGCGCTATTGAAGGTCAGTCACTGACCGCTATGGTCAAAGGTTTTAATTTAAGCCGCTGGCTGGAAAGTGATGATGTACTGGCGCAAACCCGCCGGGTAGAAATTCAGAACAAACGTTTTATTGCCGATTTATTGCCTGTGGTTGTGCCTGATGATTCTGGCAAAGATATTCTGGCTGGCGCTGTGCTGAACCTGAAATCTGAAAGTCGTTTAGGCGAGCAGATGGTGGTATTTAAAAAAGGTGATCAGGAAAGTTTTAACAACTTACATGCCCACAGCAATTTAATGCGCAAAGTGGTGCGTGAAGCCAAGAAAATGGCTCAGCTGGACGCTCCTATTTTGATTATGGGCGAAACCGGCACGGGCAAAGAAGTACTGGCCCGTGCTTGTCATGCAGCGAGCAGCAGAACAGGCAAACCCTTTTTAGCGGTCAACGTCGCTGCTATGCCGGATTTAGTGGCTGAGTCTGAGCTTTTTGGTCATGGCCCTAATGCTTTCCCTGGTGCCAGCGAAGCGAAAAAAGGCATTTTTGAGCAGGCCAACAAAGGCACTGTGTTTCTTGATGAAGTAGGCGAGATGTCGCGAGAGCTGCAAACTAAGCTGATTCGCTTTTTGCAGGATGGCAGTTTCCGTCGTGTCGGCGATGAAAACGAAGTCAAAGTCGACGTGCGGGTGATTTGTACCACGCAAAAAGACTTACCCGCCATGGTGCAGGAAGGCAAATTCCGTGAAGACTTGTTCTACCGTTTAAATGTGCTGACACTCAACCTGCCGCCACTGCGTGAGCGTAAGCAGGATGTTGTGCCTTTGGCCGAGTTTTTTATCGCCCGTTTTGCTGCCCGTTTAGGTCGTAAAGCACCCAAAATGACCGACTCCTGCGCGAATTTTTTACAGCACTATCCGTGGCCTGGCAATGTGCGCCAGTTAGAAAATGCCTTGTACCGCGCTGTTACATTACTCGAAGGTTATGAACTGGATAAAGAGCATATGCAGTTGCCAAGTTATACCAGTGACTTTGGTTATCTGGAAAAAGACTTTGACGGCACTTTGGACGAAGCGGTGCGAAATTTTGAAGCGGATTTACTGCGAAAACTCTATCCGGCTTATCCAAGTTCGCGCCAATTGGCGAAAAAACTCGGTTTAAGTCACACAGCAGTGGCCAATAAACTGCGTGAATATGGCATTAACCGCAAGAGCGTAAAAATTTAGATACGCTTTGTGTGATTTGCTCTACAAATGGAAGGCACTAAAGCTGGTTTTAGGGCCTTTTTGGTTCTTATTTAAGCAAAGTAGCGTTTTTGTCAGTTAATCTGTACAAAATCGAGCTTTTATCGCAATTCAGCCATCCGTTGACCCTCTCTTCCATTTTTTTCCGGCAAGCGCAAGATAAGCACAAACTTACCTTATTTTTGTCTGGAGACACTCTTATGTTTGACCCTATTAACCCTTTGGGCACCGATGGTTTTGAATTTGTTGAATACACTGCCGCCACGGAGCAGGGCATTGCAGATCTGAAGCAGCTGTTTAAATCTTTAGGTTTTACCGAAGTGGCCAAACACCGCTCTAAAGACGCCTGGTTATACAAACAAGGTGATGTGAATTTTATTGTGAACGGTCAGCCAAATTCTCAGGCCGAACAATTTGCGGCCGAACATGGCCCAAGCGTCTGTGCTATGGCCTTTCGTGTCAAAGATGCCGCCGAAGCCTTAAAACATGCCGTCGCTAATGGCGCTAAAGCCTATCAGAATCAGGTGGGCCCTATGGAGCTGAATATCCCTGCTGTGTATGGTATTGGTAGCAGCCTGCTGTATTTTGTCGACCGTTATGGTCAAAATTCTGTCTACGACGTTGATTTCAAATTCCATGATAACTGGCAGGCTGAAATGGCGAAAAACCAGGTCGGTTTAGAAGTCATCGATCACCTGACGCACAACGTCCGTCGTGGCAATATGGCACTGTGGGCTGGTTTTTATGAGCGTATAGGTAACTTCCGTGAAATCCGTTATTTTGATATCGAAGGCAAGCTGACAGGCTTAGTCTCTAAAGCGATGACAGCTCCTTGTGGCAAAATCCGTATTCCAATCAACGAATCTTCGGATGATAAATCTCAGATTGAAGAATTTATCCGTGAATACAAAGGCGAAGGTATTCAGCATATTGCTCTGACCACAGACGATATCTACGAAACAGTCCGCACTCTGCGTCAGCGTGGCATGGACTTTATGCCAACACCTGATACTTACTACGAGCGTGTTAATGCCCGGGTTGAAGGTCACACTGAAGATCTGGACCAGTTGAAAGCGTTACGTATTCTGATCGATGGTGCACCACTGAAAGACGGTATTTTATTGCAGATCTTTACCCAAACTGTGATTGGCCCTGTATTCTTTGAAATCATTCAGCGTAAAGGCAATGAAGGTTTTGGTGAAGGCAACTTCAAAGCTTTGTTTGAATCCATCGAAGAAGATCAAATCCGTCGCGGAGTTATTTAATTATGCGTAAATGGGCGTCTTTTCCGCTAAAAGAAGGCGAAGTTTCCCGTCAGGCTCATGCTGATTTTCCAGACAGAGCCATTTATGAGCGTGAAGTGGGCCGCAGTGGCTTTTTTGGCCCAGCGACCCATTTCCATCACACTCATGCCCCAACAGGCTGGAGTGACTGGGAAGGGCCGTTAAAACCACGTTTGTATAACTTTAACGACATAGCCGGTAATCAAAACGTGTCGCCATGGCAAGTCCCGACTTTATTGCACAATGCGCACTTAAAAATGCGCACCTGGCGTTTAACAGAGTCAATGGATTATCTGGTGCGTAATGCTGACGGTGACGAGTTGTTGTTTGTGCACGAAGGTGCGGCCGAGCTTTATTGTGACTATGGTCATTTAACCTTACGCGATGGTGATTATGTGGTGATCCCACGTTCCACTATGTGGCGTTTAGAGGTCACAGAGCCGCTGTTTTTGTTGATGATTGAAGCGACCAACGATTCTTTCCAGTTACCGGAAAAAGGTTTAGTCGGTAATCACGCTATTTTTGATGCGGCGATGATCGACACACCAAAAATAGATGAGGCTTTCAAAGCTCAGTACAGCGAACAGCAGAGCAGGGTGCAGGTGAAACGTCACGATCAGGTGTCTCAAATCACTTACCCATACAATCCACTGGATGCGATTGGCTGGCATGGTGATTTGGCGGTGATGCGGATTAACTGGCGTGATATCCGGCCTTTAATGAGCCACAGATATCACTTACCGCCGTCAGCTCATACTACCTTTGTTGCACAGCGTTTTGTGGTTTGTACTTTTGTACCTCGTCCTATTGAAAGTGATCCGGGCGCGCTCAAAGTGCCGTTTTACCATAACAATGACGATTATGACGAAGTGCTGTTTTACCATGCAGGCGATTTCTTTAGCCGCGACAATATTGAACGTGGCATGGTGACCTTTCACCCTGCAGGTTTTACCCACGGTCCGCATCCTAAAGCCTTTACGGCAGGTCGTGAGTACAAAAAGAAATTTACCGATGAAGTGGCTGTGATGCTGGATACCCGCGATGCGCTTTTTGTCGGCGACGCGGCGTTAGCCACAGAAAACCCGGACTATGTGAATAGCTGGAAAATCAAACCGGCCGCTCTGTAAGGATTAAAAATGAAGTTAGCAAGTTTGAAAAATGGTCAGCGTGATGGGCAGTTAGTGGTCGTCAGCCGTGATTTATCCCGTTGTATGGCAGTGCCAGCTATTGCGGCCACTATGCAACAGGCGCTGGATCACTGGTCTGTTGCTGCTCCACAGCTGTCTGAAGTCTATCAGGCGCTGAACAGTGGCTCTGTGCAAGGTGAACAAGCTTTTGAGCAGGCGCAGTGTGAATCGCCTTTGCCCCGCGCTTATCAATGGGCGGATGGCAGTGCTTATGTCAATCATGTTGAGCTGGTACGCCGTGCCCGTAACTCAGAAATGCCGCCAAGCTTCTGGACTGATCCTTTAATGTATCAGGGTGGTTCTGATGATTTTATTGGTCCACGCGATCAGATTGAAGTAGTTAGCGAAGACTACGGCATCGATTTTGAAGGCGAAGTGGCAGTGATCACTGATGACGTGCCAATGGCGATCAGCGCTGAAGAAGCCCGTCATAAAATCCGTCTGGTGATGTTGGTGAACGACGTGTCGTTACGGGGTTTAATTCCAAATGAACTGGCGAAGGGCTTTGGTTTCTTTCAATCCAAACCTGCGTCTGCTTTTAGCCCTGTAGCTGTGACACCGGATGAATTAGGCAGTGACTGGCAGGATGCGAAGCTGCATTTGCCTTTAGTGTCGCATTTAAACGGTAAGTTGTTTGGTAAACCTAATGCCGGTGTCGATATGACCTTTGATTTTGGGCAACTGGTAGCTCATGCGGCGACAACCCGTAACTTAGGTGCTGGCGCTGTGATAGGGTCAGGCACTGTGTCGAATAAACAAGGCACTGACTATGGTACATCCATTGATGAAGGCGGTTTGGGCTATAGCTGTATCGCCGAAATCCGTATGATTGAAACTATCCGTGATGGTGCACCTAAAACCTCCTTTATGAAGTTTGGTGACAGCATTCGTATTGAGATGCTGGATAAAGCTGGCCAATCTATCTTTGGTGCCATAAACCAAAAAGTCGTGAAATACGGCGCTTAATTTAGTTAGATTAAAAAGGCCAGTCGTTTGACCTTAAAAGGGCCGACTGGCTTTTTTGTATCTGCTTTACAGGAAAATGAAGCAATGAAACTACATGGTTATTGGCGCTCAAGCGCAGCTTACAGAGTGCGTATTGCATTAAATCTAAAAGGTGTACAGGCAGAACATTGTCCTGTGCATCTGGTTAATAATGGCGGAGAGCAGCACAGTGCAGCTTATCAGTTGCTTAACCCAGCAGAACTGGTGCCTACTCTGGAAGACGGTGAGCTGAGTCTGAATCAATCTTTGGCCATTATTCAGTATCTGGAAGACAGTTACCCGCAAGCACCTTTATATCCTAAAGAACCGGCACAGAAAGCCGCAGTGATGGCTTTTGCGTTGGATATCGCCTGCGACATTCATCCTTTAAACAACTTGCGGGTGCTGCAGTATCTGACTGGACCTCTGGCATTGTCTGAAGCGCAAAAAATGCAATGGATAAAGCACTGGTTGGCGACAGGTTTCACAGCACTGGAAAAACGACTGCAGCTCACCGCTGGGCGTTATTGTTTTGGCGATGCAATCACAGTGGCAGATCTGTGTTTAGTACCACAAGTTTATAATGCCTTACGTTTTCAACTGGATATGACGGATTATCCATTAATCAGCGCTATTTATCAGTGCTGCAACGAACTGGATGCTTTTCAAAACGCTACGCCTGAACAGCAGACTGATGCGGTTTAAGTCGCATCCACTTTGCCTTTTTGCTACTCTGATGCAAGTTAGAGTAGTAGGATCTAAAGTATGTTGAAACTGCCGAAAAAGCCTGTAAATGCCGTACTTTTTTATATGGGAACTTTGGGGTTACTCACTCAGGTACTGGTGAGTTTCTACTTACTGACGCAGAGCCGCACTATGGAATGGCATTGGTGGTTTCATTGGCTGGCACCGACGCTTTGTTTAGTCTGGGGCATTGTCCCCAGACTACAATTACAAAAAGAAGAGTAGTTTACAGGCGTGAATGTTTAACGTCCCGGCGTAAACATGCCTTCAATACGGACTTCACTGACGCCATCTTTGTTAAAGTGAAATTTGATTTGCGCCATATTTTTGTGGAAAAAATAGGGCGTATTATCAAATATCAATACGTAGCCGCCGCGAGCTTTGTCTTTGTATTTAGGGTTAGTGTTTTTGCTGAGCTTAAAACTGTGGTTGCCAAGTGACCATTCAAAGCCCTGCAAGGGTTGGTTGATCCAATCTGTTACCCAAATCTGTTCGTCCTGATGCAATACCAAAGCTAAGGTATATTTGTCAGGCAATTCAGCAACTTCGACTTCCTGGATCCCCGCCTGAAATATTTCAGTGCCATTTTTTTGAGTAAAGGAGAAACCAAATTGCAGGCTTTGTTTTGTGCCATCCAGCAAGACTAATTGACCTTGTCCTGGCACAGTAAAATAAGCCCAGGCTGTAGGAGCCCATACTAAAAGAAGCAACGTCAGATAAGTTTTAACCACACAACACCTCAAACATCATTTGCTGCTTCAATCTGCTAGCCCGCCAGATATAAAGTCAGTTCTTGTCCAGGCTGTAAGTACTTATTTGCTTTAATATTATTCCATTTCACAATATCAGCAACTTTTACACTAAAACGCTGGGCAATACTGGCTAAAGAATCACCGGCCCTGACTTTATAAGTCATAGTTTTACCATTGGATTTTGGTTTTTGTGTAGTCGCCGCATAATAAGTCAGGGTTTGGCCTGGTTTAAGCTGACTTTTTGGGCTCAGTTTGTTCCATTTCATCAGCTGTTCACTGCTGACTTTAAGCTTTTGTCCTATTTCCCACAAGTTGTCGCCACTTCTGACCGTATAACTTTGAGCATCTGATGCTGCTGCAGTGGATTTTTGGGTTGAACGAGCCAGAACAGTTGGTTCGTCAGGCTGTGTTAACCCGGGTATATTCAACAGCTGACCAATTTTTAACTGACTGGATCTTAAGTTATTGGCTCGCTGTAAAGCTTTTACAGAGGTTTTATGTGCGGCGGCAATCTTGCTTAAGCTATCACCTGATTTAACTTTGTAACGGCCCGTGGAAGCCACAGGTGCGACCTTCACTTTAGGTAATGCCGCTAATTGTTGACCTGTATCTTCTGCACTGTCAAAAGGCACAACGAGCTGGTAACTTGAGCTGGGCACTATCGTTGTTTTAAAGCCTGGGTTTAGTCGTCTGAGTTCGGCAACACTTACATTTAAGACATCTGCTGCTTTGGTTAAATCCAAACCCCTATTGATTTGAATCACTTTGGTGAGTGGCTGATTGGCCATAACAGGCATAGGAATAGCGTATTTTTCCGGATTTTTTAACAGTTCTGCTAAAGCCAACAGCTTTGGAATATAAGCCGTAGTCTGCTTAGGCAAATTCAAAGACCAGAAGTCGACCGCCTTGCCTTTAGCTCTGTTGCGTTCTATTGCTTTAAAAACCCGACCTTCACCGGCATTAAAAGCTGCCACTGCGCTGAGCCAGTCCTGATCAACGTTGCTGTATAGGTACTGCAAGTAATCCATAGCGGCGCGACTGGATTCAATCACATCACGACGACCGTCGTACCAGGCATTTTGTTTTAAGCCAAAATTGCGCCCAGTGCCGGCACTGAATTGCCAAATGCCAAGCACACTAGAAAATGAGCCTGCTTTGGGATTGTAGGTGCTTTCGACTATCGGCAGCAGTGCAAGCTCAAGCGGCATTTTTCGACGCTCAAGTTCAGTCACTATGTGATACAAAAAGGGTTCGGCGTTGTTTGAAGCTGTTTTTAGCAACTTTTGGTTACGAATAAAAAAACGTTTTTGGGTTTCAATATCATCGTGAACTGGCACAGCTAAAGTCATTTGGTCGGCGATGCGTTGCCATAAATTATCGTATTGGGCTAACTTTGCGTCGGGTTGCAACTGAGAGTTATGTTTCAGTAAGGCATTAGCGACTTGCTGTGCTGTGGCCGCTTTATCTGTTATCGGGCTATCAGAAGCCGATGTCTGGTAGTCATCAGCAGAGTCTGCTGTTTTATGCTGTGAGGTTTGAACGGCACAACTGGCCAGTAGTGCAGCCGCTACCGCGACAGATAATTTTTTCAGCATTCGCTTTTTCCAAAATCAAAAATCCGCCTTATGTTACCTGCTCAGCCTTCAAAAGCAAGGTTGCAAATCAAAATCGATCTTTGGCGGATCGTAATGCGGTGAATAGATCCACGGCATTGTGTTGTTGCCAGCGGTGTTGCAAATTGACATTTTCAGCCCTCAGAAAGGGGTTAATTTGTCGCTGCACGGCAAGAGGAGTTGGCAGGGTGGGTTGCTGCAGCTCTCTTTGCTGTTGACACCAGTGTTGGTAATCGGCCAATTCTGTATTGTCCGGGTCTGCCCAGCGGGCAAACTCCAGATTGGCTAAGGTATATTCATGGGTGGCGTAGACTAAAGTTTGATCCGGCAAGGTCAGAATGCGTGACAAACTCTGCCACATCTGCGCTGCAGTGCCTTCAAACAAACGACCACAACCTGCGTTAAATAATGTATCACCACAAAACAGAACGGGTGCTGAATAGTAGGCTATATGACCCAGCGTATGCCCAGGAAGTTGCATTACCTGAAAAGTTAAATTGAACTGAACCAGTTCGATCTGCTCGTTATCCTGTAACCAGACATCAGCATAAGGGATTTTGTCTTGTTCTAAAGCTGGGGCATAGACCACAGCATCAGGCCAGCGTTGTTTTAACTCTTTAATGCCACCTGTATGATCAGGGTGATGATGGGTGATCAGGATCACGGCCAACTGCAACTGCTGCTGTTGCAGGTACTGCTGCACCGCCGTAGCGTCACCCGGGTCAACAATCAAGGCCAACTTTGCTTGGCGCAGGCACCAAATGTAGTTATCCTTAAAGGCCGCGATTGCTGTAATGTCTGGCATAAATGTTTTCCATGACTGATGTTCTGATAAGGTGAAGTGTACCGGATGAAACCTGCTTTAAGTTACCACAGTACAACAATACCGCGACAGTGGCTGCAATTGCCGCAAGGTGAACTGATGGCCAAAGCTATAGAACAGCAATTGAGTCAGTGGTGGCCAAAAATCTTTGGTTATCATTTGCTCAAAGTGGGCAGTTTAAGCAGTGCATTAGATACCTCAGCATGCAATATCAAACATCAAATCAACTTAAATGAACAACAGGATCAGGCATCTGTAGTGGCAGATCCGGACGCATTACCTTTTCTGGAGCATTCAATCGATGCGGTATTACTGGCGCATTGTCTGGAGTTTTATCCGGACCCGCATCATATAGTGCGGGAAGCTCATCGGGTGCTGATGCCGGATGGCTACCTGTTGTTAAGTGGTTACAACCCGATAAGTAGTGCAGGGTTGATGAAACTCTGGCCCGGTGTGAAGCAGCAATTACCATGGGCGGGTCGGTTTTTTACACCGTCCCGTGTCAAAGACTGGTTGCATTTATTGGGTTTTGAAGTCATGTACGAGCAGCGTTTTTTCTGGTCCAGTCTGCTTGGAAAGCACAAGCCGGATAGCCGCTGGCAGAAATGGTGTGAAACTTATCTGGGGTATTTTGGTGCTTCGTATTTGCTGGTTGCCCGTAAAAGAGTATTGCCTTTAACCCCAATCCGGCCTAAGTGGCAAAGAGCTCCGGCTTTTCAAACAGCAGTGAAGGGGATCAGTGCCCGCCAGGGGCTGTATCACGACTAATCTGCCTTAGGCTGTTTTTGCAACCACTGGTCCAATTGATTGGCAAATTGCTGCTTATCCTGCGGGCCTAAAGGCGCAGGGCCGGACAACTGGACGCCACTATTGCGTAGTTCCTCTTGTAGATTACGCATGGTCAGCCTGTCACTGATATTATCCGGTGTTAGTAATCTGCCTTTGCTGGTGATGCAAAGAGCGCCTTTAGCAACTACAGCTGCCGCCAGCGGAATATCGTTACTGATCAGTAAATCGCCAGATGCTATACGCTCCTCAATATAGCGATCGGCCACATCAAAACCATGTTCAACCTGCACAGCTCTGATATAGGGGCTGCGTGGGATCTGCAATCCGTGATTGGCAACCAGATACAAAGGCACTTGTTTTCGTTCTGCCGCCTTGAACAACATCTCTTTTAATACTTTAGCGCAGGAGTCTGCATCAACCCAGATTGGCATCCTGATGATCCTTTAATAGTTGTCTGGCTTGTTTATTATTCAGCTTCATAAAGTACAGCAGCGGATCCGATTCACCAGGCTGCTGAGCCTCAACAAAACCCAACTGCTGATAACACTGCGCCGCAATAAGATTTTTACGATACACAAAAAGCGAAAAGTCCCGGTGAGGATGTTGCTGCAGGCCTTGAGCTATCAGTCCTTTGATCAAGGTTTTACTATGGCCCTGACCTCGGGATTCCGGATGCACCAGTAAACGAGCCAGATGATTGCAGTCAAAACGATCACAAAGTTGACCAAAGGCAACACGTTGTCTGTATTGGTAAAGCCAATAACTTTGAGTTCCTGGTAAATACAGTTGCTGCAAAAACTGTAGGGCGCGGATGGGAAAGTGAAAACCATCGCCGCCCCATTGATCCAAGTCTTGCTGTGAGTCAAACCAGTTGTGCAGATAAGCTGATTGCTCAGGTGTAACAGGACTTAACTGATAAGGGGCATGCTTCATAAATTGCCTTGTAGTAACGTCACCTGATAACCCTGTTGTTTGAACTGTTGGACTAAGCCCTGATCACCTGCCAAATGCAAAGCACCTACCAGAACAAAGGCAGGTTTTTTATAGTGGGCCGCAACCAGCTGTTTAACCCAGGCATTGTTTCTTTTCACAATAAGGGTCTGGTAAATCGCCGGATAGTTTTTTAAATCGGTTAGGTATAAAGCTTCAAGTTGTTTCAGATCACCACTGCGCCAGGCTTTTCGCATGGCATCAAAGTCTTCACTGCTGTCGGTGAGGTCTTCCATGGTGCTTTCGATCAAGGTTTCTGCACCACTATTATTCAGTTCAGTCAGTACAGCCAGATGCTGCTGCATAGTTTCCAGACCTGCTACTTTTTTCCCTGATTTTTTAGCTTCGTCCTGCAAGTAGGCATCCACACCTGGAGCTGTCGCGCCTTGCGCCTGAAGTTGAGTCGTGGTCAGCATCACAGCGGCGAAAGCGGGTCTGAAGCGGGTGATTTGTTCAAGGGGAATATTATGTTCTCTGCAGTAATCTGCCAGTTGTTTGGCTAAAGGTGCAGACAGTTGTTGCAGTAAGTTTTCGCCGGATGGGTAAGAGTTCAGTGCGATCATCTGTTGTATACCTTCAGGGCTTGATAACTGCTCTAAATCTGTTTCCAGCAGCAGAACCTCACTTTGTTTTAACGCCTGCAGGTACTCAACGGGTAAAGGATAATCTTCAGCGCTCAGCATATGAATCGAGCCCGCCAGATAAAAATGCTGTGTGCCTTTGCTGACTTTCCAGACACCATCGGCGAACACAGAACTGCTAAGCAGCAATAAAGTAAAAAGACCAAAAATACGGATCACTGCAAAAAACCTCTGGTGTAAAATATTTAATTAATCAAAAGAGCCAACTTTTCCGCGCAGTTTTTTGCGTTCTTTGTGCTGAGTTTTTTGCTTCAGCCTGTCCATTCGGGCACCAAAAGTGGGCTTAGTGGCGCGTCTTTTTTTCGCTTCAAAACTGGCTGATTGCAGCAGTTGCATCAATTTTGCGACTGCATCTTCTTTATTCATATCCTGGCTGCGGTGGGCCTGAGCTTTAATGACAATAACACCACTTTTGCTGATCCTGTCATCAGGATACTGCAGCAGCTTCTGTTTAAATTCATCCGGCAAACTGCTGCGCTCTATATCAAAACGCAGTTGCACCGCAGTAGATACTTTATTGACATGCTGGCCACCACTGCCTTGAGCACGGATAAAGCTGAACTCCAGCTCATCCAAATCCAGCTCAAGGCCGGGTTTGACCTGAACTAAAGTTACCACATCAAATCATCCGGAATTTGATAGGCTGCATACGGATCATCTTCTGCCTGCACTTCGGCACTTTGCCCCGTGTTATGCAGCACTATGATGGTTTCAGCTAAGCGTTGCTGGATTTTTTCCGCTACTTTCACCGGGATCACATAATACTGTTCAGCAAGTTTGGCGATGGCCGCCTGGCCTTTGGTCAGTTCTGCGTGGATACGGTTGCTGACGTATAAACGTTTTACAACACTACCATCCGTGAAGTTAAAGGCGGTTTCCCCTTTGTGCGTGATGGTATTGAGTTCTACCAGCTGTTTAACCTGTGCCGCCAGTGCTTTTTTATCTTGTTCAGCTTTACGCTGGCGATTTAATTCCTGGTCGCGTTGCAGTTGTTGCTGACGGCTTTGTTCAGCGAGCACTGATGCTTCATTGACGACTGAGCCATTTTTTCCAGCTTGCACCCGCTCTTTATGCTTTTCTTTTTTGATGGCTTTTAGCTTTTTCTCATTGCCTAGTCCGGCTTTGAGTAATTGTTCCTGCAGTGATTTACTCATAAAAATGTCCTGTCGATCAGATAGCGCTATTGTTTCATGTTAAAGCTGAACTGCAAAGAGCAGAAGGGCAGACTAACTGCCCACGCTAAAAATGCGTTATGATAAGGCACTTTTATTGAATTTGTCCGGGACCTTATCTTGTTATTTCACGATCTTGCGTTAGACCCTCGTTTAGCCCGTTCTATCCAGCATCTTGGCTTTGCGAAACCAACGCCAATTCAGCAGGAGGCTGTGCCTGCCGCTATGACGGGCAAAGACTTAATGGTTTCTTCGCAAACCGGTTCAGGAAAAACTCTGGCTTATTTGCTGCCGATGATGCAGCGCTTATTACGTAGCAGACCTTTATCCAAACAAGATGCCCGGGCTTTGATTCTGGTACCGACCCGTGAACTGGCGCATCAGGTCTATGCCAAACTCCGTTTGTTTGTTGCCAATACCCCGTTAACCAGCGCTTTAATAGTGGGCGGTGAAAACTTTAACGAGCAGGAAAAAATCCTGAAGCGTCAGCCGACTATTATAGTGGCAACGCCGGGTCGTTTTATTGATCACCTGCAGCACAAAACATTTTTTATTCAGGGTCTGGAAATGCTGATTTTAGATGAAGCAGACCGGATGCTGGATTTAGGCTTTATGCCACAACTGAATGAAATCAATAGAGCTGCTGATCACCGCCTGCGTCAAACTCTGATGTTCTCAGCCACTTTAGATCACGCTGAAGTGAATGAACTGGCGATGTCCTTATTAAAATCGCCACACAGAGTCTCTGTGGGTGCCTCTTATCAGCAGCACGAAGACATAGAACAACGTTGTTATTTCGCCGATCATTTGTCCCACAAAGAGGCTTTATTGGCTTATTTGTTAAAGCAGGAACAAATCAGTCAGCTGATTATTTTCACCGCGACCCGCGAAGATACCGATCGTCTGGCAAAACTGTGTGACTCTCTAGGTTATCCGGCTGTAGGTTTAAGTGGCAAGTTAACTCAAGGTCAACGTAACTCCGTGATGCAGGGCTTTTCTGCCAATAAACATCAGGTGTTGGTGACGACTGATGTCGCATCCCGCGGTTTGGATTTATTGCAGGTCAGCCATGTGGTGAACTTTGATTTACCTAAACATGCGGAAGAGTATGTGCACCGTATAGGTCGTACCGGCAGAGCTGGAGCTAAAGGTATTGCGATTTCTTTGGTTGGTCCAAAAGATTGGGTCGCTTTTTGTGCGATAGAAAGCTTCTTACGTCGTCCTTTACCTATGGAAAAAGTGGAATCTTTACCTGCGAAATTTAAAGGTGTGGATCTGCATGCACCGGTAAAAGCCGTGAAGAAAACGAAACCTGTAGTCAGAAAAGCCAAAGCAAAATCAACAGATACAACGACTAAAGTAAAGGTCGCGCCAAAACCTAATTTTTATCAGGCGGGCGATGATGGCATGACGCCAGTGAAGAAAAAGATCAAATAATTTACAGTAGTATGTTTTTTATTCGGAAAATAGTGCTACACTCAAGTCGTTACTTTGTAGATTTGTTCGACAGTTTTTATTGCAAGCAATTGTTTTGGCTGAAGAATTATTTAGAGTAACTGGAACGGCCAAAACCAGAAAAACTATTTTTCTGTCGGATCAGTAATAGCTATTGACCACTTTGTCAGGTTCACTGATAATGGGGTCGTAATATGTACTAGCTCGAACACGGCCGGTAATATTTAAGTCGCCAAACAATTGGCAAATTTAGTTAAAGTAAGAGAATGTTATGTCACAATTAATTTCCGGTACCGTTAAGTGGTTCAACGAAGATAAAGGTTTTGGTTTCATCGAGCGTGAAGGCGGCAAAGACGTATTCGTACATTTCCGCGCTATCAATGGCACAGGCCGCAGAACTTTAGTTGAAGGTCAACGCGTAACTTTCGAAGTTACTGAAGGCCAAAAAGGTCCTCAGGCTGAGAACGTAACTGTTACCGGTTAATAGTTTTCTGAAAAAGAGCCAACTTTAAGTTGGCTTTTTTTATGCCTGAAATTCAGTGAACTTATTTCGTAACTGACTGTTTTTATTAGTTAATTAAGTTCGTTTTCTTTGCTTTGATATCAAAGTTCCAATGACAACTGAGCCTGAGCTTCCTGCGCTTTTAATCCGACATGAATGCCCACCAGCCGCACTTTTTTACCATGGCCTCTGTGCCATGCTTGCTCTAATAACTGCTTTAAGCTGGCCATATCCAATTCGGGTTGTTGTTTCTCTATTGTGGTTTGCTGAAAATCGGCAAATTTCAGTTTAATGCCTATTTTCTGAATATGAGCACTAGCTTCACAGCGTTCAATACGGCGCCGGAGTTTTGGTAATAGCTCAGATAAACTTTGTTGCCCTGCATCCAGATCGGGTAAATCTTCAGTGTAGGTGTGTTCAACAGCGACAGATTTACGTGGATAATCGTTTTGTACATCACGACCATCACGGCCAAAACTGCGCTCTATCAAGGTTTCAGCGAAACTGCCGAAGTGCTTCACCAATGTGTGCAAAGGTGCATTTTGAATATCGACGCATTTATAGAAACCTAAGGTTGCCAGTCGCTCAGCAGTTTTTTTACCAACACCAGGGATTTTTTGCAAAGGCAGAAATTTCACGAAGTCGCTGACTTTTTCAGGCGGCAAAACAAACAAGCCATCAGGTTTATTTTCATCACTGGCAATTTTGGCGAGAAATTTATTCGGTGCTACACCGGCAGATGCTGTTAAACCTGTTTCGGCAAAAATTACCCGACGAATTTCTTCGGCAATACGGGTCGCGCTGCCAGAGAACAAAGTACTGTCGCTGACATCTAAATAGGCTTCATCCAAGGATAAAGGCTCTACTTTGTCGGTATATCGATGAAAAATAGCCTGAATTTGTAAGCTGGCTGCTTTGTATTTTTCCATATTGCCTGGTAATAACAGCAGGTGAGGGCAGAGCTTTAAAGCCTGACCTGTAGGCATGGCTGAACGCACGCCATACACACGGGCAGGGTAGTTACAGGTGCTGATCACACCCCGTTCGGTGCGGCTGCCGCCTATAGCCAAAGGAATGTTGCGCCAATCTGGCCTGTCCCGCATTTCTACCGCAGCGAAAAAACAGTCCATGTCGATATGAATGATTTTTTTCATTTACAAAGCACTGTTGGTTTATACAGTTGTATAATTGACCAGTTTTGGCTTTTTGTAAAGCCAAACACTGGTTTTATTTACAGTTAATACTATTACTCCACCGACCACCCATCTGAAAGTGGGTTTTAGAAGTTTAGATGGCTACTTAATAGCTGCATCTTTGGCGGATTCCATGTAGAATGCGCGCAGTTTTTTGTAAATAGCCTGGCCCTTTTGGCCACCTGGGAGCAAGCATGTTAAAGCGCGAAATGAACATTGCCGATTTTGATCCGGAATTATGGCAATCCATTACCAACGAAACCCAACGTCAGGAAGATCACATTGAGCTGATCGCTTCTGAAAACTATGCCAGCCCACGTGTGTTGCAGGCTCAGGGTTCTCAGTTAACTAACAAATATGCTGAAGGTTACCCGCATAAGCGTTATTACGGTGGTTGTGAGTACGTGGACGTGGCTGAAGATTTAGCTATCGCCCGTGCGAAAGAATTGTTTGGTGCCGATTACGCAAACGTGCAACCGCACTCAGGCTCGCAGGCTAACTCTGCAGTATTTTTAGCTTTATTAAATGCAGGCGATACTATTTTAGGTATGAGTCTGGCGCACGGTGGTCACTTAACTCACGGTGCTACGGTAAGCTCTTCAGGCAAGTTGTACAAAGCTGTGCAATACGGCCTGCACCCTGAAACTGGTGTAATTGATTACGCTCAGGCTGAAGCTTTTGCGCTGGAGCACAAACCAAAACTGATCATCGCTGGTTTCTCAGCCTATTCAGGCATTATCGACTGGCAGAAATTCCGTGAAATCGCCGACAAAGTGGGCGCCTACCTGATGGTGGATATGGCTCACGTGGCTGGTTTAGTGGCTGCAGGTTTGTATCCA
>JAHIWM010000080.1 GCA_018815765.1 Gammaproteobacteria bacterium
TCAACAACAGCCAATTTGAAGGCAAGGGAATAATCTTTCTGTGAACGCTTAATTATTGAATTCATGACACTCTCCAAATTCAAGGATAAAAAGTGTCAACGTTATTTAGGACGGGTCACCTCCATAAAAAAGGCCAGCAATTTGCTGGCCTTTTTCTCCCCGTCGAACGTCTATCGTCCCCTGTTGTTTTTATTCTTTTTGCCCCTGCTTTTTATCAGGTTAGGCAAATATATATACTCGTAATTTTTATTACTTTGAGTACAAAAAATCAACTGCGTTAGTTATAACTAATTTAGCCGATAATCGCCACCCTCTTTTGCACGAAAGCATGGACTATTTTGTGTACTGCCGACACAAGGCTGTGCCTGAGCGTTGCCGCGGATCATACTGAACCAGCCAGATTGTTCGCCTGTCAGCTGCAATTGGATGTCTTCAATACCCGCTTTGTCCAAAGATCCGTGTGATCCTTTATGGCAAAACAATAATTCGACATGGCGTTCGCCATCTTTGAATAACAGCGACTGTGGCTGTTCCGGATGGCCGCCAAAAGCGACAAACTGCGCCGGTGTTCTTAAGCCGCTATTGCTGCCGTCGGCAAAAAAAGCCAATACATGCTGGTAATACACCACATAACTGCAGACTTCTTTGTGTGAGCCGCGGTCCAGTGGAAAAACTTTATCCAGAAAAGCTTTGGAGTAATCCATGATCTGACGGACATGACTCTGGTTCAGCCCGGCGATGTAGCTGATCTCTTCCCGGATATCATGGTCCTGGTGTGAGTTTTGGGTGGCTGTCATGTTCATGATTTCTGTCCTGTTGTGTGTTGCTTTTAATAAGTTCTTAAGGCTGTAGGGCCAGTAAAGCAGCATTGCTGTTGCTTGATATTTAGTCTATGTTAGTTTTCTGAATAATTTCACAATAAAAACTTCACAGTGTGAATTTTACAAAATGACAGCTAATAAAAGTTTACTCAGAAAGTCGCATTTCCTTGGTACTAAGATCAGAAACCTTAGAAAGCGCAATAACTTAACAATGGAAGACTTGTCGACCCGTTGCATCAGAGTGAACTCTGAATACGCGCCGTCTGTGTCTTATTTGTCGATGATTGAGCGTGGCAAACGGGTGCCCAGCCTGGATATGCTACAAGTCATTGCTGAAGTTTTTCAAAAAGACGTTGAATGGTTTCTTGACGGTGAAGAGCAGCAACTGGATATCACACCACAAAAAGGCAGTCGAGGTGGTGTGTCAGGTATGGCGCTGGAACCGGGCTTTTTGTTTTCTAACGATATTCTGCAAATTGCTATTCCGGAGATGTTGTCACAAACCGGTATTAGCGGCCGCCAGTTTGCTCAGCTGCTTATTCGGGCGCATCAGGAGCATCATCAAAACCATTTCCCAGAACTGGAACGGGCTGCCGAAGAAGTGGGCCTGAAGCGGATGCCGTTGTCGGTGGAAGATTTAATGCAGATAGTGCAGCAATTGGGTCTGCAGGTACGGTGGTTTGAGCAAACCCCAAAAGAAGTGCTGGACGAACTGGGAGTGTTGTCGAAAAACGTACCCACTTCGTATTTTCTGCCGCCTGGAACTCTGCATTTAAATAAGTTGCTGCAACAGTGGTCCACCCGGCTGAAATATGAACTGGCTGTGCATATTGGCCATGCGGTGTTGCATAACAAAGATGGTGTGAAAAGCGGCATGATGGTGGGGGGGGCTTTTGAATCAGTGCCGACGGACGATAGTGCTGTGGCACCGCAGGATATTTTGCATGCCTGGCGTGACTTTGAATCGAGCTTTTTTGCCGGTGCTTTGTTGTGCCCTAAAATGCCGTTTCGTCAGCTATTAGACAAACAAGGTTATGAAATCAGTTCACATCACTTAGCTGGTGTATCGGCCTCTGTTGCTATGCGCCGGATGACGGCGGTGTCGCCATACAGCCACTGGCATTATTTTGATGCCTATACACCGGGTAAATTAAAGGCGGTGTATCGGGGTAATGGTATTCCGTTACCTTGGGGCAATATGCGGCAGGTGGAAGATCCTTGTCAGCACTGGGCTGTATTTCGCATGTTTGAAGCGGCCGAATCTGCCCATTCAGCACAGTTGTCTATTTTAGATGTGCAGGGCCAGCCACGGATTTATTGTTGTGAATCCACCAAAGTCTCTGATTTAGCGGGTAATGCTCATGTACTTTGCGCTGGTATTGATTTAAATCCGGCTATTGAAGCTCAGGGCATGGACATAGAAACTATGGCGCAGGAGTTAAAACAATTGTGTCGTAGTCAGGGCGGCGCAGCCGTAGTACCAAAAACGATCAGGTCTACTTTAACGACGGTGTCGAATATTCTGAATATTAACTGGGTAGCCCGCAGTTTAGATAAACCAGCTCAGCTGATTTGCTCGCGCGGCAATCATTGTCCACGTGAACCAGGCTGTTATCAACACTGCTCTGCGAAATAATAAAATGGGGTCAGATCACATTGTTAACTGTTAACAATGTGATCTGACCCCATTTTTAGAGTTTAGAGGCCTTTCTTCAACTGCCAGCTTAATTGCTGCTCAGCAAAAAACGGCACTATAGGGCTGCCATCAGGTAAGGTGATCTCCGCTGGTACTGTCCAGTCTTGTTTCACTAAGGTAATGGTGCCGCTGTTGCGTGGCAGGTTGTAGAAGTCCGGGCCATAGTGGCTGGCGAAACCTTCTAACTTGTCCAGGCAACCTAAGTCTTCAAATACCTGAGCGTACAGCTCAATTGCACTCCAGGCGCTGTAACAACCGGCACAACCACAGGCCGCTTCTTTACGGTGTTTAGCGTGTGGTGCTGAATCTGTGCCTAGGAAAAATTTGCTGTTGCCAGTGGCGACCACTGCACGCAAAGCTTCCTGATGCGTGCGGCGTTTGAGTACCGGCAGGCAGTAGTTATGCGGCCGTACACCACCCACTAACATATCGTTGCGGTTCAGTAATAAATGCTGAGGTGTAATGGTTGCTGCAACGCGGTCTGGCGCGGCTTTGACAAACTCAACAGCATCTGCTGTGGTGATATGTTCAAATACCACTTTAAGGCCCGGAATAGTGTCAATCAGTTGAGTTAAATGCTGGTCGATAAATACTTTTTCACGGTCAAAAATATCAATATGGCTGTCGGTCACTTCACCGTGTACCAACAACAGCATCTGCTGTTCGGCCATCACTTCCAGTACAGGATAAAGTTTGCTTAAGCTGCTGACACCAGAGTGAGAATTGGTCGTAGCGCCTGCCGGATACAATTTTGCAGCCACTACACCAGCGGCTTTGGCGGCTTTAATCTCTTCGGCTGTGGTTTTGTCCGTTAAATACAGCACCATCAGAGGTTCAAAACTGCTGCCTGCAGGTCGGGCGGCCAGAATACGTTCTTTGTACGCTAAAGCTTCTGCAGCATTGGTTACAGGAGGAACAAGATTTGGCATCACAATAGCGCGCTTAAAAC
Source organism: Gammaproteobacteria bacterium (assembly GCA_018815765.1). Lineage (GTDB taxonomy): Bacteria > Pseudomonadota > Gammaproteobacteria > Enterobacterales > Alteromonadaceae > Pararheinheimera. The sequence goes on from JAHIWM010000080.1 coordinate 3,467, forward strand.
AACGGGCAGTGGCTGCCACAGTTTCTTTGAGCATATCGCCGTCGCGAAAATGTAAGTGCCAGTCGTCCGGGGTTTGCAGAATTAATTCAGTCACAGCGCTCTCCTCTACTGATGCAGTGTCATGCCGTCAGGGCGTCGCAGTTTAACACGACTGAACAGGATACTCAGTAATCAGGCCGACTTTTATTCTACTGTTCTGGCATGGAGTAATCTGGTTGGTTTAGGTTATAGTCAGTACCGATACTACAAGATGTTCAACAGGTTACCGACCATGGAACAGAGCAGCGCGTTAAAACAACAATCCCAATGGCTGTTGCCCTGGCAGTGGCTGGTACCGCTATTTTGTTTGCTGTGCGCTGGTATTGTGACCGAATATCAATCGAGGCAATTGGTAGAGCAGCGGCAAAATCAGGCACTGCAGCAGTTAGTAGGTTTATCTGGCCAGCTGCGTTCTTTTGTGGAATCCGAATTAAACACCTCCTTGTATATGAGTCTTGGGTTGGCATCCCATTTGCGCGCCAGCGATGGCAAACTTTCTGAAAAAGAGATGCTGTTTTTGCTGCAGAATTTGCTGGAGCAAGGCAAACATATCCGCAATATAGGTTTGGCTCCTGGCAATGTGCTGACGCTGATTTATCCGGTGCAGGGCAATGAAAGGGCTTTGGGCCTGAACTACCAAAATTTAACGCAACAATGGCCTGACATTGAAAAGTTGATTACAGACAAGCAACCCAGGTTAGTTGGGCCTGTGGCTCTTATTCAGGGTGGGGCTGGTTATGTCTATCGTCTGCCTTTATTCCTAAATGACGGCAGTTACTGGGGCATTATCAGCACAGTGCTGGATTTAACTTCCTTTAACCAAATGTTGTTGCAACAAGCCAATAGCTATCAGGTGCAGGTAGGGATCCGCGAAAAAGATGCAGTTGCTGGTGCTTTGTTTGGTTATTCGAATTTATTCAGTGAAGACGCGCTGGTTCTTGATCTGAATATTAAAGGCGCAGAGTGGCAAATTGCAGTGCGTTTTATGGATGAAGCAGTAGGCTGGAGTTTGTGGCAATGGCGTTTATTAGGAGCATCCTTATCCGTTGTGTTTTGTTTGATGCTGGCCTGGTTGCTGCATTCGTATCGGCGCAGCGCCTTGTTTGCCGATGCTCTGCAGGACAACGAAATGTACTCGCGTCGTATTATGGACAGTGTGCTGGATGTGATAGTGACCACAGATTTGGACGGCACTATTGAACGGGTCAACAGCGCCGTCAGTACAGTTTTTGGTTATTTGCCGAATCAATTAGCAGGCCAGCCATTTAGCTTGTTATTGGCACCTGGTCAGGCCGGATTATTAGCGACACAGGCGCCTGGTGAAGGAGCTGCAGTGGAATTGTTGGGTATACGTCATAGTGGTGAAGTGTTTACGATGGACTTGTCGCGCAACAACACTGAGCATCAGGGCAAAGCCCGTTATGTCTGGTTGATCCGTGATATTTCCGAGCGAAAAAAAGTCGAGCAATTGAAAAACGATTTTGTCTCCACTGTCAGTCATGAGCTGCGGACCCCGCTGACCGCTATCAGTGGAGCTTTAGGTCTGGCGGTAGGTGGCGCTTTAGGGCCGCTCAATGAAAAACAGCAGCATATGCTGATGCTTGCACAGCAAAATAGTCAGCGTTTGGGTAAACTAATCAACGACTTGCTGGATATTGAAAAGCTGGCTGTCAATAAAATGCAGTTTAAGTTCAAGCTTTGGCCATTACTGCAACTGCTGCGGCAGGCTATTGAACTGAATCAGCCAGTGGCTTTGCAGCGGCAGGTTAAACTGGAGTTACAGTGCACAGAGCTGAATGATTTATGGGTGGAAGTCGATGAAGTACGCTTGCAGCAGGTGATGGCTAATTTATTGGCGAATGCGATACGACATTCACCAGTGGGAGCCACTGTGTTGGTGACCATGGATTTATCGGCGAAGACGGTGCGTGTTGCAGTGACCGATCAGGGTGACGGTGTATCCGTAAGTTTTGAGCCTCGTTTATTTGAAAAATTTTCACAGGCCGATTCGTCGGACCGCAGGCAGGTTGCAGGCACAGGATTAGGATTGGCGATTTGCAAAGATCTGATCAACGCCATGCGTGGTGATATTGGCTACCAGCGAGCAACTGGTGGTGGCGCTTGTTTTTATTTTACCTTGCCTCTGGCAACTGAATTATCTTTGGAATAAGGCTTGTTATGCTGACTTTACTTGATTTGATTGCTGTCACCTGGTTTTTATCGTTATGGATTGGCTACACCATAGTGGCTAAACGTAAAGCCAGAACTGTTAGCTGTTTGTCCTTTGAACTACGTCGCAAACGCAACGATTGGATGAAACAAATGCTGACCCGCGATAATAAAATGGCGGATGTTGGTTTAATTTCCACGCTGGAGCGCAATGTGTCTTTTTTTGCCTCCAGTACCTTGTTGATGCTGGCTGGTTTGCTAACGGCTTTGGCTTCAAGTGGCAGTATCAGTGAGGTATTAAGTTACCTGACCCCCTGGGCCACTCAAAATAAAGAAACTGTGCAGGTGAAGATCTTATTTTTGGCGGTGATTTATGTGTTTGCGTTTTTCCAGTTTACCTGGTCCTTACGCCAGTATGGTTTTGGCGGGGTACTGATTGGCGCAGCGCCAGATGGTCGCGAAATGACATCAGAAGAGCAGGCTTTGTATGCCAATAGAACCGCGAAAGTGATTGATCAGGCAGGGCACTCATTTAACTACGGCTTACGATCGATTTACTTTTCGCTGGCCACTTTATCCTGGTTTATCGACCCCAGATTATTTATGGCAACCTCTGTGATAGTACTGCTGATTATGAAACACCGTGAGTTTCATTCCAAAGTGCTCAAGGCCTTGCAGGAATGCTAAAAAATGGGGTCAGATCACATTGTTAACTGTTAACAATGTGATCTGACCCCGTTTTCCACTAGTCTTTGTATTCAAAGGCTTTAATAACGCGCGCTACACCGTCAACATTGCGGGCTAAGCTGACTGCTCTGTCAGCTTCTTGCTGACTGACCAGACCCATTAAAAACACTTCGCCGTTTTCGGTGACGACTTTGACATTTAAGCCGCTGACGTTTTCATCAGCCAGAAATTTGCCTTTGATACGGGTGGTGATCCAGCTGTCTTTACTGCCTGTGCCAAAGCTGATTTCGCTGCCGACTCTGAGCTGGTTATGCACGTCTTTGACGCCTTCCACTCTGGCTATTTCGCCAGCTACTTCCCGCACACGTTCATTGGGTACCTGACCTGTTAACAGCACTATGCCGTTATAGCTGGTCATATTGATATTGCCCTTCTTTTTAGTTTCAGGGTTTTCGTCTAAAGCACGGATCACTTTTACCTGAATACTTTTATCGTCAATCTGGCTGCCCAATGTACGTGGGTCGCCGGCTGAAGTTACGGCTGTTGCTCCGCCCGCTAATACAGCAGCGGCACAACCTTGTAATAACCAGCTTGTTACTAACAGCAACATTAATTTATTCAACATTAAAGCTCTCCTTGTTGCGGAAACAGAGTTATGTCGATGAGCTCGCATAACGCATGCAATAAAA
>JAHIWM010000081.1 GCA_018815765.1 Gammaproteobacteria bacterium
GGAAGAAAAAATCTGGGCCGTTGTTTTACGCTCTTTCATGATGGACCTGCCCATTTTTCCATAGAGTTCATCTTTCGAATTGAGCCAATCATGAATTTTTTCAGTAACCATTTCGTGTTGAACGTCGCGCAAGAAGCCTTTTAGCTCAACGTCTAACTGAAAGTAGGACAACTTGCTGTCTAGCCCGCCCTCGCCATACCAGTCTGACGTGGGCACATCTAAATGCTTAAATTGTTGTTTTATTGCCACGCTTGAACAAAGGTCATGCCTTTTAGCGAAGACAGCGAAAGAGCGTCTGCATTGATGAGACGTCAGAGGCCATAGTTTTCCTAACTGAATTTTTTCGTCAGCGTGTTGCGGGTTGCAGTTCGGATTAATCAGTTTAAATTCATCAAGGTCAATTTCAGTGATGTAAGCTCCTGCTGCTTTTGCGATCTTATTAAAATGTGTCCGTAGACTGCCCTCGAAACGAACGTTAGGGAATGTTGCTTTACGGCATTGGTTTAACCACAAGCAGTCGGATATATGAACTCGAACTGGATCTCCGTCTTTTAAAAGTTGGATTCTCATATTTCGAGACAAAGCTTCAGCTAGTTCAATCGCTTTTGAAGCTATGGGAACGGTAAGCCACTCGCAGGTTTGAGGACGACCTTGTACCATTTTATGATGTTGAGATTGGAGGAAATAGTATTCCTGATTATCGAAAACTCTGGCTTTGAAGCTATCAGCGGTCAATCCATAAAGCTCGCTTCGCCGCATACCTGTGAATGCTGCACACACGACGTAACATGCAGTTTGTACATTTGTAATCCACCCCTTAAATCTGCTGCCGTTGATAGGAACTAACTGTTCTAAAGGTGTACCTAAGATGTATGAGGCGATTATCTCACGATCTTTGGAGGGCTTGAACTTATTTACTTCAATCCGATATGCAGGGTCATTTCTCTTAAGCCATTGCCACTGACCAGAATCGATTTTTACATCGACCTCTCTTTTACCGAGTAGATAATTGTCGTGAAGATCTGTAAGTAAAGAGTGAATTAATTCGCGGTACGGGTGAACATCTTCAATTATGCTTAAAGCCTTTCCATAAATAAGCTCCATTAACCTGGTTGGAATGGCGTAAAACTGGTCCTTTTCAAGCTTATCTTTTGCTGCATATTCCTTTGCTAACTCTCTAGGCGATAAATCCGTAGGGATGCTAAAAGCAAAGGGTAAAACTCCTACAGTTCGCCTCAGGTTCGCCGCAATTAAAAATATTTGTCTACAGTTTCCATCGCTGTATCGCTGATTCTTAATGAAAGAACAAAATTCACTAAATACCAATGGATGTGACAGTGTTTCTATCGATTTAAAGGCGAAGCTATCAAGAAACTTGAATATTTGATTCAGCTTACTGTGTCTGCTGATTAACGTCGTCGTTTTAATGGCAGGGCCTGAGCGAGGTTTACCTGCTACATAGATCCAGTAAAAACAAATCAGCTTCATCTCTATGCAGAGATATTCTGAGGCTATTTCTGAAAAGAATATCCCTTTTTTATTTGTGATTTTTGTGTCTACAGAAGAAGACAAATCCCAATACTCATCCCCAAACTTGCTAGCTGGACTACCAAAATGGTCTTTACTCACAATAATTTCATTGAGCTCCTTCCAGTTTTGCGATTTAAATAGTTCCATAACATGCATTACGCCCAGTTTATTTTCCTGAAGAACGCTTTCTGGTATGTGAAGTAAATCTCTCACTAATAATTCCTTATATCAAGAAGTTAAGATCTTCAGGCCATAGTGGATGGCGCTTTTCTTTCAATTTACGTTCAGCTAGTCGACGTATTTTGGGGTCTATGCGGAATATGACTTGATTTACGCGATGAAGTATCTCTTCGAAATTATTTTTGAATTGTGAGCGGTTTAAATGATTTGCTCTTGACTCTTCGAGTGAACATTTGAAACTCAATAAGCACCAAATATCATCAACCTCTTCAATCACAACCTGATTGGTGCAAAAAAAGCAATTAAGTATGTCCGCACAAGCCAGATTTGATACGTCTAACTCTTTGGGACTGAAGTTGATTTTTCGGCGATATTTATCTGCTTTATCACCAAAAGGATCTGTGCATCCGGTACCGATTGGAGATCGCTCAGGTTTTAGATTTGTTGCTGAATATTTTTGTATAAACGATTCGTAAGGAAGTACTTCAACCTTTAAGATATTTCTCGTTTGCTCCTTCGCGTCCTGAATTTCTCCGCAACGAACTGAGCGTTCTAAGGTGTGCGCTGCAGCCTGAAGCTGCATATTATTTTCTGACTCATTCCCTCGCGTGTAGTGACGATGAATAGTACTAGGGGTGTTCCCCAAGATTAAAGAGGCCTCCGTGACATTATTTGTTAAAGCTATGTACTTGCTGCTACCAGTTGCCCTAAATCTTTTGGCTTCAGGCCTTAATTGCTTCCCAAAATCGTCGTTTAATCCAAAAGATTTATATAACCAGTTATTAAATGCACTAAGATGACTCATTTCTAACGTTGATATCAAACCTAGCCTGCACTGAAATAGCAGGTGTTCGTCGTCTGGTTTTATCAGGCTACTGATTTCAAGTAAATCTTCCATAAACCGAAGTGCATGTTTAGGAATTTGAGTAGCGTGATTTTCGCCTATAGCAATGGTTACGAATTTATTAGCTCTATTTTTTAGCACCGATTGTTCGTACCAAATACCAGCTGAACCTTCACGCCTTTTAGGTTTTTTCATGTTCAACAAGCATGTAGTATTTGCCCACGTGTAATAGGCCATCAAAAAGAAACTGGCGCAAAAGTACTTTGTAACAGTTCCACAAATATCAAGACGACGGCTCGGGTCATAGTAATGTGCTGTGCATGTGTTTGAAGCTGCATTTAGGTGCAATAGCGGATTTTCCCTTATCTGCCTCCCAAGTTGGTGGTGCAATATTCTCAAGCATCGGACAAGTTTTGCTAACTCGGTGTCGGAATAAGAATTGTTAGGGGTCGGTTCAGATCTGAAAATTGGATATTTTGAGAACCAGTCGAACACTGGGCAGTCAAATAATTCAAGGATGCGCTTTGTTGCACTTATAAGTTTTCTAGCAGAGTTAACAGCCATTGAGTGGGCTTGAACCTGCTTGATTAGGTGCCTTTCCCAGATTTCAATCGCTATTGCAGATTCAGGCACAACATTATTCAGGTCACAAAATTTTACGTATTTTGCAAAATCCTGAATGTATGCGCTCTTGGTTTGATCCGAGTATTCGTTGTTATCACTGAAAGTGCGAAACCATTTGCCAGCTAAATCGTCTCTGTCTGCAAATTCGGCCTTTGAGATATCTTGAAGTTTTGGAACACCAAAGTAACGGAACCTTTCAAAATCAAAATGCGCATATTTGCTGATCCCCATTTTTAAAATCAATCGCAAAGGCCTGGAAGCATTATTCTGATCACTCATCATGTCCCCCTAATGCTTCTTCAAGGAAGATGTCCATCATAGAAATTGCATTACTGTTAAGCTTTTCCTTGTTTAAGTATCTTAGGTAACGCCAGGTTGTTGATTCATGTCGATGCCCCATCCAGCCCATAACAAGAGTCATGGCATCCAATGGTTGCAGATGTTCCAGAAGGGATGCAAGCCGGTATGTTCCATAGGTTGCGCGAGCATCGTGGGGGCGATGATTTAAGGACCTTCCTGTTACTTCTTTATATTCTTTTCTCGCTTTAACGTAATGTTGAGTGACATTTATCGGCGTCATTGGCAGGCCGCGCTGATTTAGCAAAAGTGTTTTTGTGTCTGGTTGTTTTTTCTGGCGAGTTGCCCTGCGAGAACTAATTGAGTACAGATACATTTTCTTCATCAAAGATGCTGGTACTTCTATGGTTCTTATTTTTCCGTATTTGGTTGGAATACCAAGGTGTGGGCCGATTTCAACGTCAAATCGTGTTTCGGATGCAGATGGATTGAAGACCAAATCCAAAGGGTAAAAGCATGCTTCCTCCATTCGCAAGCCGCATTGGAACTGAAGCAACTGATGTAATAAAAACTCGTCAGTGAAAGATCTAATGATTTGGAAAAAAGTTCTGATTTCATCTTTAGTGAACGGGCAAAGCTGCTGTTCAAAGTTTTTGCGTGGATTACGTATTCTGAGGTCTGTGGAGCTCACGAAAAGATTTCTATTGATGAATCTGAGCGGGCCAGAATTAGATATTTGTACCAATTCCATCTCAAAGGGTTTGCTGTCTTCCGAGAATTGAATCAGTCCTTCATGGCCAGCCCATTTATAAAACCCAACAATATGGCTGATATATGTCGCAGCTGTTGATAGCTGAAGCGCTCCATTCCTCGCTGATAACAGCAAATCATCATTCTTGAATCTGTACGTTGGTTTCAAACTTTTTTGTTTGGGGAAGTGATCCCAAGACAAATTATTACTCTCAAGAAAGTTCCAGTAACGCTTTATTGCTCTTACGTTTGAATTGATGTTTTTGGCTCTCCTGACATTCACCAGGAAGTTGAGCCAAAGATTTACAGGTTGCAGATATTCGCCAGACTCTGAATAAAATGTAGGAAAGCCACTTAGCTTAATCTTGCGATTCAAGGGGGGTGAGAGATGCGGTATTGGGACTTCGAAGTCATCTGAATTAATGATAAAGACCATACCCGCTCCATGATTAGCAAGACGCTAATCATGAAGCTAGTAGGTTTTCCAGAGGTGTCAATTTTATAGTTTACGTTTTCCAGCACTAGTTTTTAAGAGTAACGAATTCCTCAGAAGATGTCGGGTGTATAGCCACACAGTTATCAAAGTCAGCTTTGGTGGCGCCCATTTTGATAGCCACACCAAAACCCTGCAGCATTTCATCCGCGCCAAAACCTATCACATGCAAGCCTACTACTTTTTCAGTAGGGCCAGCGCATACCAGTTTCATTCGCGTTAATTGACGATGCTGGGTTAAAGCCGTATACATAGCAGCAAATTCGCTGCGATAGACTTTAATCTGATCAGCTCCAAACTCTTGTCGGGCTTCGTCTTCGGTTAAACCTATAGTGCCAATAGGAGGGTGCGAAAACACCACTGTCGGCACTGTGCTGTAATCCAGTTTGCTGTCTGGCTTGTTATTAAATAACCGCTCGGACAAACGACGTCCGGCTGCTACTGCCACCGGAGTTAACGCCAGACGGCCTGTATTATCACCTACGGCATAAATGCCAGGGACGTTGGTATTCTGATACTCATCTGTTGGAATAAAACCTTCGTTGTCCAACTTCACGCCAGCTTTTTCCAGCTGCAGCTTGTCATTGGCAGGTTCACGGCCTATAGCCCAAATCAGACAATCCACAGTGAGGCTGCTGCCGGTAGACAGTTGCACAATTAAAGAGCCATCAGCGTTTTTACTGACAGAGCTCACTTCGGTATGGGTGTGTAGTTTCGGGCCATCTTTGGCCATTAGTTCGACTAAGGTGTCGGATAAAATAGGGTCGAAGCTGCGCAGTGGTTTGTCTTTACGCACTAATAAATGGGTTTCACTGCCCAAGGCTTGCATCACACCGGCAATTTCTACGGCAATATAACCTGCACCTACCACAACAACACGTTTGGGTTGGCTTTGTAAGGCAAAAAAGCCATCGCTGTCTATACCCAGTTCAGCGCCCGGTAAATCAGGGCGCACAGGACGACCACCAGTGGCTATCGTAATATGGTCAGCGCTATACAGCTTGCCATCCACTTCAACGGTGTGCTTATCAACAAAACGGGCGAAACCACGAATAACAGTAACGCCGTTTTTCGCCAGCACTCTGTCGTAAGAGCCATGAATACGGGAGATATAAGCTTCGCGGCTTTCTACTAATTTGGCCCAATTTAAAGCCGGCATTTCAACATCTAAACCATAATCCGGTGCGTACTTAAATGCATCAGCAATTTGACCGGCAAACCACATGGCTTTTTTTGGCACACAACCTACATTGACGCAGGTGCCGCCTAAAAATTTTGCTTCGATAATGGCGCATTTCTGGCCATGACTGGCCGCTCTGTTGGCGCTGGCGATACCGCCGCTGCCGCCACCTATGGCGATATAGTCAAAATGTTCAGTCATGTTGGTCAGCCTTGTTGTTGTTTTGTTGAGTTTTAATATGAGGGTATTGTGGTCGAACTCAAGGCGTTTTTACCAAAGCAGCGGATAAATCTGCCCTGGTGCTGCAGTAAACTGCTTGAGAATGTTATAAAAGCCCCAATACTGCTGTTATACCCAGCGTTACACTAAACGCCACTTTTTCAAAGGCCAGACAGAGATAAACTATGACCCAAGCCTTACCTGTATTTAGTCAAATCGAACCTTCACAAATCAAAGCCCGTGTAGAGCAGTTGATTGCCGCTTGTACCGCAGATATCGAAGCTGTAGTGCAAGAGCCAAACCCAAGCTGGCAGTCATTGATTGTGGCACTGGAAGAAAACAGCGACGAGCTTGGCAAATTCTGGTCGCCTGTATCGCATTTAAATTCGGTAAAAAACAGCCCCGAATTACGTGAAGCTTACGAAAGCTGCCTGCCGCTGTTATCCGATTTCAGCACTTATGTCGGCCAGCACGAAGGTTTGTATCAGGCTTATTTAAAGCTGTCGCAAAGCGCTGAATACGCCACTTTAACTACAGCGCAGCAAAAAGTGATTCAAAACGCCTTACGTGATTTTAAATTGTCCGGTATTGGTTTGTCAGATGAAAAAAAGCAGCGCTACGGCGAAATTCAAAGCCGTTCATCCGACTTAGCTTCGAATTTTTCTAACAATACTTTAGATGCTACTCAAGCCTGGTTTAAACATATTGAAGATGAAAGCTTGCTGTCTGGTTTGCCTGAAGATGCCAAATTAGCAGCGGCAGAAGCGGCGGCGCAAAAAGAATTATCCGGCTGGGTTTTTACGCTGGAATTCCCGAGTTATATCGCCATTTTGACCTATGCCGACAACCGTGATTTACGCGCTGAGTTATATCAGGCCTATTGCACCCGAGCTTCTGATCAAGGCCCGACGGCGGGTCAGTTTGATAACAGCGCTATTATTGAAGAAACCTTAGCTTTGCGTCACGAGCTGGCGCAGTTGCTGGACTTTGATAATGCGGCAGAAGAATCACTGGCGACCAAAATGGCAGAAAGCCCGGCTCAGGTGCTGGAGTTTTTAGCCGATTTAGCCCGTCGTGCTAAACCTCAGGCCTTGCAGGATCTGGCCGAGTTAAAAGCTTTTGTCAAAGCTGAATTTGGCGTGGACGAGTTAAATTCCTGGGATGTGACTTATTACTCTGAAAAGTTAAAGCAGGCCAAGTACTCCATTTCTGACGAAGCTTTGCGGCCTTATTTCCCTGAAAGCAAAGTAGTGCCGGGTTTATTTAGTGTGTTAGGCAAGTTGTTTGGCATCAAAGTACAAAAACGTGAAGGGGTAGATGTCTGGCATCCTGATGTCAGCTTCTACGATATCTTTGATGCCAAAGGCGAACTGCGTGGCAGTTTTTATCTGGATTTATATGCCCGCGCGAAAAAACGCGGTGGCGCCTGGATGGACGATTGCCAGGGCCGACGCTGGAAAGCCGATGGCAGCCTGCAACATCCAGTGGCTTATTTAACCTGTAATTTTAATAAACCTGTAGGCGGCAAACCTGCGTTATTTACCCATGACGAAGTCGTCACTTTGTTCCATGAATTTGGCCATGGTTTACACCATATGCTGACCCAAGTGGATGCGTCTGCAGTGGCTGGCATCAGTGGTGTAGCCTGGGACGCAGTCGAGTTACCTAGCCAGTTTTTAGAAAACTGGTGCTGGCAGCCTGAAGCTTTGGCGTTAATTTCTGGTCATTACCAGACAGGCGAAGCTTTGCCACAGGATATGCTGGATAAAATGCTGGCGGCGAAAAACTTCCAGTCAGCCTTGTTTCTAGTGCGTCAGCTGGAATTTGCCTTGTTTGATTTCCGTTTGCATGCCGAATACGACCCGGCTTTGGGTGGTCGTGTGCAGCACATTCTGGATGATGTGCGCCAGCAGGTTTCTGTGATCATGCCACCTCGTTTTAACCGCTTCCAGCATGGCTTTAGTCATATCTTCGCCGGGGGTTATGGCGCTGGTTATTATAGCTATTTATGGGCTGAAGTATTGTCTGCCGATGCCTTTGGCCGTTTTGAAGAAGAAGGTATTTTTAATGCTGCTGTGGGTCAGGATTTTCTGCACTGCATTTTAGAAAAAGGTGGTAGCGCAGAACCTATGGAGCTGTTTAAAGCCTTCCGTGGTCGAGAGCCGTCTAACGCTGCCTTATTACGCCATATGGGCATAGCCGCAGCTTAACTGCTGGAACCATCAATAATGGAGAGGCCTTGATGGCTTTTGTTGAAAAGTTTGAACTGATTTATCAACGTGCCGCAGAGCGCAAAGGTGGCAAAGCTGCATTGCAGGCTTTGTTATCAAAACCCCGCACGGCTGCTCAGTTACAACAGCTGACGGATGCTGAATGTTTAAGTGAGTTCAGCAAAAAGATTTTTCAGTCTGGTTTTGTCTGGTCTGTGGTTGAGAAAAAGTGGCCGGGTTTTGAAGAGATCTTTTTTGGCTTTGAACCGGAAAAAATGCTGCTGATGAGCGATGAGATGCTGGCCGCCAAAGCCACAGATCCCCGTATTATCCGTAACGCGACTAAAGTTTTTGCAATACGCGACAACGCTTTGATGATCCAGCAAGTGGCTGATAAATATGGCAGTTTTGGTGCCTTTTTAGCCCAGTGGCCTGCTGAAGATATTATTGGCTTGTGGGGTTATCTAAAGAAGCATGGGGCTCGCTTGGGAGGCAATACAGGGGCTTATGCTTTACGCGTGCTGGGGAAAGATACCTTTATTCTCAGTCAGGATTTAGAAGCTTATTTGCGTAACTTTGCTGTAGTCGAAGGCGGCCTGAGCAGTCAGAAAAACCAGAAAGCCATTCAGCAGCAATTTAATCTATGGCAGCAAGAGTCTGGGTTAAGCCTGCAGGAAATCAGCAAAGTCGTCGCCTTTAGTTGCGGCGATAACTATGTAGGTATGAAAACCTAAAATTGGGGTCAGATCACATTGTTAACTGTTAACAATGTGATCTGACCCGCTTTAATAATTTGTTACAAATTCACTTCATTTGTAACTCATTGATGAGTTACTACTCAATAAGCTCCATGTTAACTTGGTGTATTAAACACTATAAGAACAAGGAGATCCCTATGCTGGAAATTCAAGGCCTGACCAAAACGTACGACAATGGCGTCAAAGCGCTGAATAACGTCAATTTATCCATCAGCAAAGGTATGTTTGGTCTGTTAGGTCCTAATGGTGCTGGTAAATCTTCGTTAATGCGTACTATCGCCACCTTGCAGCAGCCTGACAGTGGCAGCATTGTGTTTAATGGCATTGATGTATTAAAAGACCCACAGGCATTGCGTAAAACACTAGGTTATCTGCCACAGGATTTCAGTGTCTATCCCCGTATCAGTGCTTTTGATTTATTGGATCATTTGGCTGTGCTCAAAGGCTTCACTCAGAAAAAAGAGCGTAAAGAACTGGTCGAAGGTTTATTGGCTCATACCAACTTATTTCAGCATAAAGACAAAGCCGTTAGCGGCTTCTCCGGTGGTATGCGCCAGCGTTTTGGTATAGCTCAGGCTTTGTTGGGTAACCCGGACTTATTAATTGTCGATGAACCCACTGCAGGTTTGGATCCGGAAGAGCGCAACAGATTTCATAACCTGCTGGTGAGTCTGGGCGAAGAAAAAGTCATTATTTTATCCACTCACATAGTCGATGACGTAGCAGAGCTGTGCCCTGCAATGGCGGTATTGGCTGGTGGTCAGATTTTATTGCAGGGCAATCCGCTGGATTTGATTCAGCAGGTGGGCGGCCAGATCTGGACTAAAACTGTGTCACAACAAGAAGCGGCTGAACTGGAAAAAGTCCTGCCTGTGATCTCCAAGCGCCTGTTTGCTGGTCGCACTGTGCTGCATGTATTTGCAGAACAAGCACCTGAAGGCTTTGCGCCTACTGCGGCTGGTCTGGAAGATGTGTACTTCTCCTGTTTATCCAATCATCGCTCAGCACAAGCTGTGGCTTAGGAGAGGTTATGTTTGGTTTAATGACCCGCTTTGAGCTGCGCTATTACCTGCGTCAGCCGTCCTTTTATGTTGTCAGTTTGTTGCTGTTTTTAATCAGCTTTTTATCTGTCGCCTCAGACAACGTCACTATAGGCGGTGGTGGTGAGGTGTTTAAAAATGGCCCTTTTGCGATAGGCCAAACGCTGCTGACTTTAAGTTTATTTGCCATGTTTCTGGTGGTGAATTTTGTTGGTAGCAGCGCTGTGCGTAACCAACAACACCAGATGGAAGAGCTGATCTACAGCAAACCTGTGTCGCCTTTTGCTTACCAGTTTGGCCGTTTTTTTGGCAGCTATTTGGTGGTGTTATTGGTCTATATCGCTGTGCCATTGGGTATGTTACTCGCGAGTTTTATGCCATGGGTTGATGCCAGCCGGTTTGGGCCAACAGATCTGTGGGCTTATGCCTATAACTTTGTGGTGTTATCTATTCCGAGCTTTTTTATCATCTCAGCTCTGTTTTATGCCATAGCAGCACGTTTCCGCTCCATGATGGCGTTGTATCTGATTGCTGTGGTGCTGCTGGTGCTTTATATAGTCTCTGGTTCAGTGGCGCGTTTACCTGAGTACCGGGTTTGGGCTGCCTTGTTAGATCCTTTTGGCTTACGTACCTTTTTAGATGTGACTCGTTACTGGACTATTCAGGAGAAAAACACGCTGCTGATTGGTTTTGAAGGCGTATTACTGCAAAACCGCTTGTTATGGCTGGGTGTCGCTGTCGTCTTACTGGCGTTTTCCGGTTTATTTAAATTGCCTTCACTGGATAGGAAAGATAGAAAAAAATCTAAAAAAGCTGAACTGAAACAGCCTGAGCTGTCACTGGAAACCTTGCAAAGAAAATCCTCTGCAACAGCGCTTCTACCGGCCTTTTGGGTTCGGTTAAGGTTTGAAGTGAAGCAAGTGTTGTTGACTGCACCTTTTGTGATCCTTGGTTTAATTACTATAGCTCAGCTGATAGGTCCGCTTTTTGCTGACTTTGGCTGGTACGGCACCTCAAACTGGCCTCTGACTCAGACCATGGTGGGTCATGTTATTGGCTCTGTCAGCTTGTTGATGATTATCGTCATTGTCTATTACAGTGCTGAAGTGGTGTGGCGTGAACGCAATTCAGGTATGGGCGATATTATCGATACTATGCCAGTGCCGAATTTGACTTTCTGGACCGCCAAGTTACTGGCTATGGCGCTGGTGATGGCAACTTTGATTGTGATCGGTATTTTAACCACTATCAGTTACCAGTTGATTAAAGGCATTGAAAACTTTGAGCTGGTGCAGTACCTGATCCGTTTAGGCTTTTTCTTCCTGCTGCCTTTTATCATGAGTGCTGTGCTGGCGTTTTTCCTGCAGGTGTTAAGCCCGAATAAATTTGTCGGTATGGGGCTTTTTGTTGGCTATTTCTTAAGCACCATGGTGATGGCATCCTGGGGTTTAGGTCACAGCTTATATAACTTCAGCTCTTCACCCTCCATAGGTTTTTCTGACCTGAATCAATATGCCACTAGCTTAACGACTCATTCGGTTTATATGTTGTATTGGGGAGCTATCAGCAGCATTTTATTTGTACTGGGTTACGGTTTATACCACAGAGGGCCGCTGCAAAGCCTGAAAGTACGCTGGAGCAAACTGGGTTACCACTTAGGTAAAACCGGCAAAGCTGTTATTGCTGTATCTGCAGTGGTTGCGGTAGGCACTGGAGCTTTTATTTATCAGCAAACCATAGTGCTGAATAACTACGTGACCGCTGAAGAAACCACGGATTTACAGGCAGAGTATGAAAAAGCCTTTATTCAGTATGCAACTTTACCTGTGTTAGTCACTACCAGCGTAAATGCGCAAATTGACCTGTATCCATCAGAGCAGAAAGTGTTAGCCCGGATGCAAATTCAGTGGCAAAACAAATCGCAACAGCCTGTTGAAAAGCTACTGGTGAACTGGCCTGAGAATACTCAGCAAATGACAGTGACTATTGAAGGCGCCAGCCTGGGAGAGCGGGACGTTAAATTCCGTACTTCATGGTTAACCTTCAGTACTCCGGTCGCACCTGGTGCTACAGTTGCAGGTGTCATTGAACTGACCCGTGAATCCAGAGGGCTGCGCGAAACAGGTTTTGATTCGTCTGTGGTTGAAAACGGCACTTTTATCAACAACAGAGAATTATTGCCAACTTTTGGTTATCAGGAAGGTTATGAGCTGCAAGACAGACACGAGCGCTTAAAACGTGATTTAGAGCCAAACGAGCGCGCCAATAAGCTGGAAGATTCTAAGTTTTATACGCAGAACTTCTTTGGCGCTGATGGTGATTTTATTCAGTTTGAAGCCACAGTATCCACTGAAGCTGATCAGGTGGCTTTAACCCCAGGTTATCTGCAAAAACAATGGCAACAGGATGGCCGTAATTACTTCAGTTACGAAATGGACCAGCCTATGGTGAATTTCTACTCCATCAGCTCAGGCCGTTATGAAGTGAAAAAAGCGCAGCACAATGGCGTGGCTATTGAAGTGTATTACCACAAAGGCCACCCGTGGAACGTAGAGCGTATGGTGGAGTCAGTAAAAGATTCGATAGACTACTTCACTGCTGCTTTTGGTCCTTACCAGCACAAACAGCTGCGTATTATCGAGTTCCCTGGTTACCGCAGTTTTGCCCAGAGTTTTGCCAATACAGTGCCTTACTCTGAGCAAATCGGCTTTATTACCGACCTGCGTGATCCGGAAAATATCGATCCTGTGTATTACGTCACAGCTCATGAAGTGGCGCACCAATGGTGGGGTCATCAGGTGGGCGCTGCTGATGTGCAGGGTAGTGCGGTGATTTCGGAAAGTTTGTCGCAGTATTCAGCTTTGATGGTGATGGAGAAAAAATACGGTGCCGACAAGATCCGTAAATTCCTGAAAATTGAGCTAGACCGCTATTTGCAGGGCCGTTCTACTGAACGCCTTGGAGAGCAACCTTTATTACGTTCAGAAGGCCAGGGGTATATTCATTACCAAAAAGGTTCAGTGGTAATGATGGCGATTAAAGACCGTTTAGGTGAAGCACGTTTAAATGCCAACTTAAAGGCCTTTAACGAACGTTACCGTTACCGTAATGACCCTTTCCCAACCACTTTGGATTTGGTCAGCTACTTAAGCCAAAACACAGCGGCGGAAGAAAAGGCTTTTATTGACGACTTGTTTAATAACATCACCTTGTATGATTTACGGGTGAAAGACGCCAAAGTAACAGAGCTGGCCGATGGCAAGTTCCAACTGAATTTGATTCTGCATGCCGACAAGTTAGTGGCTGATGACAAAGGGGTTGAAACCACTCAAGCGCTGGCTGAGCAAATAGACATTGGTGTGTTCAGTGTCGACCCGGATCAAACCACGGGTGAAAGTGGCGTGATTTATCTGAAGAAACATCAGCTGACGACAGGTGAAAACAGCATAAAGCTGGTGCTGGATAAGAAACCTCTGTACGTAGGTGTCGATCCTTTTGTTCGCCTGATTGACCGCGACGGCGCAGATAACATCCGCAAGTTGTAAACATAAATTGGGGTCAGATCACATTGTTAACTGTTAACAATGTGATCTGACCCCTTTTTTAAACAGGGCCATGGCGGTTACACTAACCATAGTTTTCCTTGATGTGAAAAGTTAAAGTGACACTATGTCCAGCACTTGTTATTTAACCCAGCCCGATTTTCCTCCTGAACTGGCCGAAAGCTTGCAACAACATTTTGGTTTGCAAGCCACAGATTCGCCCCAAGGCTGGTATTTATGCTGGACGGGTGATGCCTTGGTGTTACGCAACACAGAGTTAAATAAACAAGGCGATATACTGGTCGACTTCGCCAGCGGGGCTGCTACTTACAGGCGTAAATTTGGTGGAGGTAAAAGTGAAGCTATAGCTAAAGCTGTGGGCTTAACCAAAAAGCCGGGTTTAACAGTAGTGGATGCAACGGCAGGTTTGGGGCGTGACGCCTTAGTACTGGCAAGCCTTGGCGCCAAAGTAACATTAGTAGAACGTCAGCCCGCTGTAGCAGCTTTATTAGCTGATGGTTTACGTCGCGCAGCCCTTGATCCAGAATTAGCCCATTGGTTGCCGGAACGAATGCACCTGGTATTTGCACCATCACAGCAGGCGTTAACTCAATTGCCAAGCCCGGATGTGGTGTATTTGGATCCAATGTTTCCGGCTCGAGAGAAATCGGCTTTGGTGAAAAAAGAAATGCAGGCTTTTCATCAGGTGGTTGGTACGGATGACGACGCAGATGCGTTGTTTCCGCTGGCATGGCAACTGGCCAGCAAAAGAGTGGTAGTGAAACGTCCTGGTTATGCAGAGTTTTTAGCTGGGCAAAAACCCAGCATGCAGATCGAAGGGAAAAACAACAGATTTGATGTTTATGTCAAAGCAGCCCTGGATTAACTAAATCAACGGGAATAACTGAATTAGCTGGATTAAAAAGGGATAAATTTATGATCAAAATTGGCGATACCTTACCCGAAGTCACCTTTGCACGTTTAACCGACAATGGCCCAGTGAACCTGACCACGGCTGAAGTCTTTAAAGGCGAAAAAGTGGTGTTATTTGCAGTGCCAGGTGCTTTTACTCCAACCTGCAGCGCAGCTCATTTACCTGGTTTTATCGAACAGGCCCAACAGTTTTTTGATAAAGGTGTGGACCGTATTATCTGTACATCGGTTAATGATGCTTATGTGATGGACGCCTGGGGCAAAGCCCATAACGCCACGGACATTGTGTTTTTGGCAGACGGTGCGGGCAAGTTCGCCAAAGCTATTGGCCTGGATATGGAGACCGGCGATTTTGGTGGTGTACGCTCCAAGCGCTACGCTATGGTGGTCGACAATGCTGTGGTGACTGCGCTGAATATCGACGAGCCTAAACAGTTCGAAGTCAGTAAAGCTGAAGTGATGTTAGAGCTGGTTTAAGCCAGCTCTTTTCTGAGTCAGGGCAGATAAAGAGTGCCATTGGCTTTGATCGTTGCCAGCCATTGCTGTGACAAAGTGTGGGCTTGTTCGATCTGCTCTGGTGTGAGTTCTGACTGACGACGTTGTACAAACCATGAGTATCTGCTTTGCAATTCATTGCCGTCCGCCAGTTCCAGGATCAGCAGGTTAAAGGCGTAGGACTTAGCACGGCCATGTTCGCCATAGTTTTGTGAGTGATGCATATTCGACAGGGTGATCAGCGCTTTGATGCTTCCGTGCTGCGATGCGGACTCCAGTAATGAAAGCTGTAGCTGAATAAAGTCTTGCCGTTTTTGGATATAAGCGCCGCGCTCAAGCTCTGTTGCATCAGCCAATTGCATAAACAGCTCCGGCGTGACTGCGGCTATCTCCTCCTGAGCATAGACATAACCCGCTTTGGCTGCAGTTTCTAAATAAGTGTAAAACTCATTGCGTTGCTGTTGGTTTATTCCTTCACAAAACTCATAGCGTTCTTTGATGTCAGCTATAGCAACGCCATCGTCTTTATACTGATAGGCTTGTTGCAAACGAGCTTCTAAGTCGGTTTCATCCAGTGGCGCCATGCTACAAAACCTCAGGTTCATTGCCAGACTATAGGCAGCCTGCAGATCGCCTTGGTCTGCCCGATTTTTCAGTCTTGTCAGTTGAGTACGCAGAGGCTGATCCAGTTTCCAGTCTGTTCGTTCAATCACGACCATCTGTTCAGCTGGATCTGGCGCTGCCGGATTGGAGTTGGGTTGTGTGACTACTTCCAACTCCAGGGCTAAAGGAGTTGGGTTGGGTTCTTGAATATCAGAAATTTGCTGAGGCTGAGTACTGCTATTATTCGTGCCTATAAAAACCAGGCAGCCGCATATCAGCAGTACTAAGGACGTAGCTAAAAGTTTTTTCATTACATTCCTTGTAAAAGTTCAGGCCCGGAACCTTAGTTCACCACTAATTCCAGGGCTGCTTTAATCGAAGGCCAGACTTCATCGGCGCTGGCTTGGTCTTCTGCTGTGAGTGTCTGGCCGGATAACACCAGTACTTTACGGCCAACACCAGCAGCTTTCGCCGCCTGCATGTCGGCTTTTTTATCACCTAACATCAGGCTTTGGCTTGGGTCAATCTGATACTTCTCTATGGCCTGCAATAACATACCAGGGGCTGGTTTACGGCAATCGCAGTCGATTTGATAAGGTGGGGTGGCATTCACCGGATGATGAGGGCAAAAGAATACATCGGTCAGAGTCACGCCATGCGACTCAAACTGAGCTTTCATCCAGTCAGTTAATACATGAAACTGCTGCTCGTTATAATAACCACGGCCTATACCGGATTGGTTAGTGACCACTATCAGTAAATAACCCTGTTGCTGCAAATGACGACAAGCGTCAAACACGCCGTCGATAAATTCGAATTGGTCGGGGCTGCTGACATAGCCGTGATCGACGTTAATCACACCGTCTCTGTCCAGAAACGCGGCTTTTTGCATCTTTTTCATAGTTGCTGTTCTGCCACTACTTTATCGAACATAGCGGTCACAGCCTCAACAGTTATTTTTTGCATAATATCGCTGCCTTTGACGCGGGTGCCCCATTTCAGTTCCGCCGCCGTTTTACCTTGCTGCTCCAGTAAAGACTGGTGATACACCTCAACTACATACTGACGGAATAAATAAGGCCCGGTGCGATCCGGATTACTGTGGCCATACAAACCAATGACCGGAGTGCCAACTGCCACAGCCATATGAGTGGGGCCAGTATCTGGCGCCAACACTAAACTTGCGTGTTTTAATAAAGCCAGCAGCTGTTTTAAATTGGTTTTGCCGGTCAGGTCTGTGATGGGGTGCAGTGCCGATGCCAAAATAGCCTGACTTAAATTGCGCTCCAGTTCAGTTGGGCCACCACATAAGATCACTGAAAAGCCCTTAGTGTGGGCATAATCGGCCAAAGCCGCATAACGCCCCGGTAGCCAGTTGCGTTCGGCTTTAGAGGCTGCTGGGCTGATGATCAACACCCGTGAGTTGCCAGTGGCTGCAAGCTGCTGTTTAGCCCATAACTCATCCGCTTCAGGAATAGGCAGTTGCCATGTTGGAGTTTTGCCAAGTTCTTGTTCTGATACGCCAATAGCTTTGGCAAACTGGCGAAAGCCATCCAGCACATGACTGCGTGGCGCGGGCTCTATGCGATGACGCATAAAAAGCGCATGTAACTCTTTCGCGGTGTGCCAGTCGAAACCAATCTTTTTGCGGGCCTTGATACAGAGCGATGCGACATTAGCGCGAAAGGCCACCTGCATATGCAGCAGCACATCAAAATAGTCGTTTTTTAAATCCTGCTTTAGCTGGCTATAAGCGGCTTTACCCAGCGTTTTATCAAAGACGACAAAACGTACACCGGGCAAACCTTCCAGCAAACGCGCTTCGATTTTGCCGATAATCCAGGTGATTTGTGCCTGTGGATGCTGACGCTGAATAGATTGCACTACGGAGACTGCGTTGCAGACATCACCAATGGCGGATAAACGCAGAATACAAATAGATTTTAGCGGCTGCGACAACTCAGTTATTTCCCTGCAAGTCCTGGATTTTCCGTATTACTTTGCTGGTGGAGCGGCCATCAACAAAAGTCAGTACCTGCACTTCACCACCATGGGCTATCACTACGTCAGCACCTACTATGGTTTCGATGCTGTAGTCGCCACCTTTGACTAAGACGTCAGGCAATATGGTGCTGATTAATTTTAACGGCGTATCGTTTTCGGCAAGGTCATCGCCAAAAGGCACTACCCAGTCGACACTGGCGAGGCTTGCCAGTACTGTGGCGCGGTCTTCCAAAGTATTGATAGGGCGCTGTTCGCCTTTTAAGCGACGCACTGAAGCATCTGAATTCAGGCCCACCACTAAACGGTCACCCAAGGCCTTCGCCTGAGCCAAATAACGCACATGACCTGCATGTAAAATATCAAAGCAGCCATTGGTAAAAACAATACGTTCGCCGTTTTGACGGGCAAACTGAATATGCTGCAGTACTTTGTCAAAAGGCGTCTGGTAAAAATCGCCCTGACGGAATAAATCTTTGTTCAGCTTAGCGGCCAGCTCTTCCGGAGAAACTGTCGCTGCGCCCACTTTGCCGACCACTATACCAGCCGCCAGGTTGGCCAGTTGAGTGGCATCATGTAACGACATACCAGCACTTAACATCACAGCTAAAGTGGCTATTACTGTGTCCCCTGCACCAGTCACATCACTGACTTCCAACACTTGGGCCGGGAAGTGGAAATGTTCAGTGGCGGTAATAAGGCTCATGCCTTGTTCGCTGCGGGTTAGTAAAATCGAGGCTAAACCTGCTTTTTGCATCAGCTCACGGGCTGAACTGAGCATTTCTTCCACTGAAGCTGTTTTGCCGCCAGCGGTTTTAAACTCACCTAAATTCGGTGTAATCACATCAGCACCGGCGTACACCGACAAATCTGCTTGTTTTGGGTCGACCAATACAGTTTTGCCAGCCGCTTTGGCCAGTTTGATCATTTTGGAAATCTGTTGCAACGAGCCTTTGTTGTAATCACTGAACAGGATCACATCATAGTTCTGGTACACAGCGGCAAAACGCTCTGCCAAGAGTTCAGCATCTTCGCTGCTGAACATTTCTTCCTGATCCAGCCGCACTATTTGCTGTTGGCGTGACACCACCCGCATTTTGGCAATGGTAGGTTTATGATCCTGGCTAAATAGCTCGGAGTGAATTTGTTCACCCGCCAGCAACTGTTGCAAAGACTCGCCCGCACTGTCGTTACCAATAATACCTAATAAGCCTACTTTACCGTCCAGATGGGCGATATTACGTGCCACGTTGGCAGCGCCACCGGCTTTGTCTTCTATTTTGCTGATTTTCACCACAGGTACCGGCGCTTCAGGCGATATACGCTGCGAGTCGCCATTAAAATAGCGGTCCAGCATCACATCACCCACCACCAACACAGAAGCAGAAGACAAATTTTGCAGCAGGCTCAGGTTAATCATTAGTTGTTTCCCGTAATGGCTAAATCCAGCGCTTCACAGAGCCAGTGGCCAATAAACATATGCACTTCCTGAATACGGGCTGTTTCGTCGTTTTTGACAATAATAGGCAGCTTGGCAATGTCTTTAACTAAACCACCATCACGACCAGTCAGGGCGACGGTAAAAGCGCCTAAGTCATTGGCGGCTTTTAAAGCTAAATTGATATTTGGGCTTTTACCTGAAGTTGTCAGGCCAATCACCACGTCTTGTGGCCGCACTAAACCTAACACTTGGCGCTCAAATACGCTGTCAAAATGATAGTCGTTGGCGTGTGCTGTCAGAATAGAAGTGTCTGTTGTTAAGGCGATAGAAGCCAGCGGGCCACGTTCTGCTTTGTATCTCACCATAAACTCAGCCGCTAAATGCTGGCTGTCGGCCGCGCTGCCGCCATTACCCATCCATACTACTTTGCCGCCTTGTTTTAGGCAGTTCTGCACTGCGTCCAACAGCTGCATCGCTTGCTCATGATAGGCTTCCACTGTGGCAAAGGCGTCACGGTGACGTTTTAAACTATCTAAAAAGCTTTGTTTTAAATCTGACATAGGAGGCTCTGTTTAGCTCTGTGATTGAAGGCATTTTAACGGATCTTAGTTATTGCAAAAGAACTTTTTATCCATGCGCTCTGTCTTCAAGGCTATTGCGGGAAAAAAAGCTCTGTCTTTAGAAGGCGTTCAGGTAAAATCGTTGCATAGAAGCAGAATAAAGTGGAAGAAAAACATGGGACAGTTTGCAGGATACCCAATCTGGTTAATTAATCTGGATTCCAACCCTGAGCGTTATGAGTCAGCCAAAAAACAGCTGCATAAGCTGGGTTTGGATGCTGAACGCTTCAGCGCTATTTATGGCAAAAACCTAAGCCAGGCTGAAGTGGCAGCTTGTTATGATCCTGCATTAAACCAGAAGAAATTCCGTCGTCCTTTGTCGCCAGGCGAAATTGGCTGTTATTTAAGTCACCGCACTTTATGGCAGCGTATGGTGGATGAAAATATCGCCATGGCCTTTATTCTGGAAGACGATATAGATTTAGAGCCTGAATTTCTGACAGTGCTGGAAAAAATCACCCAATTAAAACACTGGGATATGATTAAGTTAGCCGATGACAGAGCAGGCACTGGTGAGCAGAAAAAAGAGCTGGGTGATGGTTATACCTTGGTGAATTTTGCCAAAGTGCCGAACTGCACTACGGCTTATGCGTTAACGCTGGAAGGTGCAAAAAAGCTATTGAGCCGGCCGAAGTTTTTCCGCCCTGTTGATGTGGATCTGCAGTTTTACCCTGAGCTAAACCTGACTGTGTATTCGATGTTGCCTTACCGTTTGTGGTCGGCCAGCCGTTTTGAAAGCGAAATCGACAAAATGAGTGGCGGCACCCGCAAAGGCGGTACTTCGTTCTGGCGTAACCTGAAATACCGGTTCCAGCTGAAATCTATCCGCAGTCATCATCTGTCGGGCGATTTGTCGAAGGTACAATTTACCCCAGCCAAGCAGGAAGAGGTTTAAGCATGCGCAGCCGTAAAATTTCCTGTTTTGTCATTTCCTGCAATGAAGAAGACCGCATCGAAGCTTGTTTACAGTCACTTGCTGGCTGGGTTGATCAACTGATAGTGGTCGATTCCGGCAGTAAAGACAGAACAGTAGAAATCGCTGAAAAGTACGCCGATAAAGTCTATCAAACCGACTGGCCTGGTTTTGGCCCACAGCGTAACCGTGCTTTAGCCTGGTGTGAACATGACTGGGTATTGAGCATAGACGCCGACGAAGTGTTAACGCCTGAACTGAAAGTGGAAATTGATCAGGTATTGGCAGAGCCAGATTTAGACGCCAACTTTATCAAAATGCCATGGCACACCTACTTTTTTGGCAAGTTGCTTAAACATGGCCGTTACTCCACACCGCAAGGTAAGTTGTTTTTAAAAACAGGCGCCAGCTTTAAAGACCGTCAGGTGCACGAAACCCTGTTATTGCCATATGAAAAAGTGCGGGTATTAAAATCGGCCATTATTCACCACAGCTGGCGCAGTTATCAGCATTGTCAGGAAAAGCATGTGAAATATGCCTGTTTAGGGGCTGAAGATAAATTTGCCCGTGGTAAAAAGGCTAGTTTAGGTTTTGCCATTTTGCGGTTTTTCACCGACTTTATTCAGCAGTATGTGCTGCGTTTGGGTTTCCTCGACGGCTGGCGTGGTTTACTGATGGCTATAGTGCTGGGCCAATATGCTTTTCATAAATACGCCGCTTTGGCCACTATGGTGGCTGATGCAAAAGCCAAAGCAAAAAGCTAAATGCAAACCAGCTTTTTCCTGTTAAGACTGTTATACAGCGCCTTGATTCTGGCGCTGACTCCGCTGTTACTGCTGTATTTGCTATTACGTTCGCGCAAAGACCCGGCTTATCGCCAGCGTTTTGCTGAACGTTTTGCGTTGAAGCTGCCAGCAGCGTCAGCCAAAGACGGCATAGTGCTGCATACAGTCTCAGTGGGGGAGTTTAACGCGGCCAAACCTTTGATTAAACAGCTGTTGTTGCGGTATCCGCATTTGCCTCTCACCATTACCTGCACCACACCTACAGCCTCTGTGGCTATTCAAAAATTGCAGGCTGAACAGCTGGATCTGGGTAGAACGATTGAGCATTGTTACCTGCCTTTTGATTACCCAGTGCTGATGCGGCGTTGGCTAAAGTACATACAGCCGCAGTTGTTGCTGATTTTAGAAACTGAGCTGTGGCCTAATCTGGTAGCGAATTGCAAAGCGCTCTCTATTCCGACTTTAGTAGTCAATGCCCGTTTATCTGCACGTTCAGCCAAAGGTTATCGGCGTTTTAGCGCTTTAACTCAGCCTATGCTTCGTAACATCAGCCAAATTCTGACTCAGGACAAAGCCAGTGCCCGCCGTTTTGTGGCTTTGGGCGCTAAAGCTGTGCAAGTAGCAGGTAATTTAAAATTTGAACTGGATGTGCCAAAAACTAGCACCCAATTGGCGCACAGCTTAAAACCTCTGTTGCAAGGCCGGATAGTTTGGGTAGCTGGCAGCACTCATGCCGGTGAAGATGAGCTGCTTATTCAGGCTTATCAGCAGTTAAAGCCTCTATTCCCAGAGCTTTTGCTGGTGCTGGTGCCACGACATCCGGAGCGTTTTGATTTGGTAGCTCAGTTGTTACAACAGCAGCACTTGAACTTTGTCCGTCGTAGCCTGAATGGTTTGCCGGATGCAGATACTGAAGTTTGGCTTGGTGATTCGATGGGTGAATTATTAAGCTGGTATCAATTGGCCGATTTTGTTTTTATCGGCGGCAGCCTGATTGAACGCGGTGGTCATAATCCGCTGGAAGCTATGGCTTTTGGCAAAGCCGTGTTATCTGGTCCTTATGTATTTAATTTCCAGCTGGTGTTTCAGTTGCTGCAACAGCAGCAGGCTTATTTTCAGGTAAGCACAGTGGCGGATCTGGTCAGCACTGTCACTCAGCTTATTCAGCAACCAGAACTGGCCATTCAGACAGGTGAAAAGGGTTTAAAACTCTATCAGCAGCAACAAGGTGCTGTGGCTCGTATGATGGTGCAAGTTCAACATTTTCTGCCTATGTCTGAAATTAGAAAGTTAAATTCAGACAATGCTTTAGTCTGGTTTGATCCGCACTTTTATCCGAACTTTGAGTTGGCTTATTTCCAACCTGAATTTTGGCAACAACAGGGCTTAGTCACAGGTCAATCGAAAGGCCGTAATACGGTATGGTTTATCCGCCAGCAAAACGGTAAAGAGGCGGTACTGCGGCATTATTACCGTGGTGGTTTAGTGGGGAAACTGAATAAAGATAAGTTCTGGCCAGAGCCAGCAGCCCAAAGCCGGGCCATGGCGGAATTCAGTTTACTCTGGCAAATGCGCTTATGGGGTTTGCCTGTGCCACGGCCTTGTGCCGCTTTGTATCAAAAGCATGGCTTGGGCTTTGGTTTTTATAGTTACAGCGCTGATATTCTGATTGAACGTATCGCAAGTGCCATAGATCTGGCTCATCTGCTGCAACAACGGCCTTTAACTAATAGCGAATGGCAACAGCTGGGTGCTTTAATAGCCTCTTTTCATCAGCATCAGGTGTATCACTCCGACTTAAACTGCCACAATATTTTGCTGGATCAGCAAGGTCAGTTTTGGCTAATCGACTTTGATAAATGTGCTATTCGCACAGCAGCAGACTTTCCGGATCAAAGCTGGAAAACACAGAATCTACAGCGTCTATTACGCTCGTTAACTAAAGAAAAACAGCAGTTGCCAGTCTTTCATTGGCAGCCCGATCAATTCGCCGCGCTTGAGCTGGGTTATCAGCAAGCGGGCCAGATCCACATAAACCAAACCATACAGAGTACAAACTAATGCAGCAGTGGGACGTGATCATCATAGGGGCAGGCGCAGCAGGTTTATTCAGCGCTATTGAAGCGGCCAAAAGAGGCCGTAAAACCCTGGTGCTAGATAACGGCAAACGTATAGGCCGCAAAATTCTGATGTCTGGTGGTGGCCGCTGTAACTTCACCAATATCTACGCCAGCCCGGCGAATTTTTTATCGCAAAACCCACATTTTTGTAAGTCGGCGTTAAGTCGATATACCCAATGGGATTTTATCGCTTTGGTGCAGCAATATGGCATTGCTTATCACGAAAAAACGCTGGGCCAGCTGTTTTGTGACGACAGCGCCAAAGACATTGTCGATATGCTGCAACAAGAATGTGACAAGGCTGGAGTGTCTATAGCGCTGCAACAGGATATCCAAAACGTCAGTTTTGCCGATGGTGTGTATACAGTCACAACGCCACAACTTAGCCGCAGCTGTCAGAGCTTAGTGGTGGCTAGTGGTGGTTTAAGCCTGCCGAATTTAGGCGCCACAGCTTATGGTTTTCAGCTGGCTGAACAGTTTGGCTTAAACGTATTACCAGTGCGCGCTGCTTTAGTGCCACTGACCTGGCAACCCGCCGACAAAGCCGTATTTGAAGAAATCAGCGGTGTGTCTTTGCCTGTCACGGCCGAAGCCAATGATGTGGTGTTTCCGGAAGATATGCTGTTTACCCACAGGGGCTTAAGTGGCCCTGCTATTTTGCAAATCTCCAGCTTCTGGCAACCGGGCGACGAGCTGATTATTAACTTATCGCCGCAGCAGGATTTAAACGAATTCCTGCTGGAGCAACAGCAAAAACACCCTGAGCAGGA
>JAHIWM010000082.1 GCA_018815765.1 Gammaproteobacteria bacterium
GGGCCTTGCTGCAAATAAACCGCAGGAGCTGAGCTCATGTTAAACCGCTCACCTGCTGTAACTCCCTTACTCAATAACTCTGCTTTAAGCAACTCGTTATTTACGCGGCGGCAACTGGCGCTGCTGGCAAACGAATGGCGGTTTTACCGGGTGCAGCCGTTCTTCTGGCTGGCGCTGTTACTCGCTGTAGCCTTTGCCGTTTTGGCGACTGTTGGCAACGGTCTGCAAACTGCACAGCCCCACAAAGAGTTGCTGTTTACCCACACCAAATTACTGATGATGTTGCAACCCTTGCTGATTGGCGCTTTGGCACCACTGGCTTTTTTACGGGACCGTCAATTTGGCATGCACGAACTGACTGGCGTGACGCCGTTGAATCATCGCCAATGGTGTCTCAGCAGGGCTGGTGGGTTACTGCTGTTGGTTCTGGCGGTACAGGTTCTGCTGCTGGTTCTGGCCGCAACTGCTGTCTGGTTCGGTATCGATCCACAAGTCACTCCCGTCACTGTTGGCAGTCTGGGCTGGATTTCGATGCAGTTGTTTTTGCTACAACAACTGCCAGCATTGCTGTTGTTGGTTGCACTGCAACTCTGGTGTAGCCGCAAGACACAACAGATTGCGCTGTTGTACTTGTTAACTGCCGTCTGTTGGCTAAGTTACCCTTTGCTGGCCGCGGCCACCGGCTCACCTGTGATGGCCAACAACCAGCAAATATCGCCGCTATTGTCGCAGCTGATGTTGTATCTGGACCCTTATGCGCTGACACCCTGGCTGGCGCAGCTGCAAAGCGATGAGTTGTTGCAACCAACTGGTACTGTGTTGCTGAACCGGCTGATCATTTTGAGCCTGAGCGCTTTGTTGTTTTGGCGGGCGCTGGCGACCGAACCACGGCAACCGCAATTCAGCACCGCCGCCTATTTACCAAGCTCAATTCCGGCCTGTCACTTTAATTCAGATCAATCACAAATCAGCACATCAGCCACGAATGCCGACCTGTTTAGCTCAATCTCCCCGGCAGTATCCTATATGTGGCCTGGTTTCGTCAGCCTGTTGCGACTGCAATGGGCCCAGTTACTGCGACAGCGTAGTACAGTGCTGGCGCTGTTATTATTGACTGGTCTGGCCTTCAGCGAAGTGTTTACTGGCTTGGGTTATGCCGAAACACTGAGCCGTTTGATACCGGAGAGCCGCGATGCGCTGAACAGGATCAATTGGGATGTATTGCCGAGATTTGGCCTGCTGCTGGTCGCCTTATGGGCCAGTCAGTTGAGTTGGCTGAACCGACAGTTGCGTTGCGACAGCCTGATTGCTGCCACGCCAGTTTCGGGTATGGTGCAGCTTTGCAGCCAACTGGCGGTCCTGTGGTTGCTGACATTGCTGCTGGTTGTGCTGAGTTTTAGCGCTGTGGCTCTGGCACAAGTGCTGGCGCAAATCCCACTTCAGCCTGGCGAATACCTGCAACAAGCTTGGTTTGCGCTGATGCCATTACTGATCTGGGGCATGCTCCTGCTGGCTTGCCATGCGCTATTGCGATCACCGCTGCGCGCGAATGCTGTGGTGGTTATCCTGTTGCTGTTTGGTTTATCACCACTGCCGGATCTGCTCGAATTATCACATCCGCTGTGGCGGGTCGGCCAGACACGACTGGAGATGCCGGATGCGCTGTGGGGGTATCAGGGGGCTGTCGGTGGTATCACGGCCAGCGGCAATTTTAGCGACGGAGGTTTCTGGCCTTATCTGATCTTCTGGGCTTTAGTGGCGCTAACGCTATGGTTGCTGGCATTACAGAGATATCATCGTGGCACCGGCCACAGCGTTTTAAAGCTACGGCTGAGCCAGCCAAGCGTTTTAGCTGCGCTTGTGCTGGTGCTATTATGGCTGACTCAGGGGCTGCATATTCACCAACACTTACAGCTAGCAGGCGCGCTGGAAACGACGCAACAACGTCAGGCAAAACGTGCCGCTTATGAGCAGCAGTATCAGCACTGGCGACCGAAACCTCAGCCGGTGGTCAGCAAAGTGCTGCTGCAGGTCGACCTCCATCCGCTGGAGCAGCAGGCACAGATCCAAGCCAAATTAACACTGACCAATCCGCACCCAACTCCCATCAAGCAACTGTTATTAACGCTGCCCGGTAGCCTGGCCGATCAGCAAGCGCTGAGCGACATTCACCTCGATGGCGCACAATTAGTTGCACAGGATGTCAGTCATAGCCAGCCTCTGTACCAGTTCGACCAAGCGCTGGCTCCAGGCGCGACCGTCCAGCTCAAAGTACGACTGCAGCTGAGTCAGCATGCGATAGCCCCGGCACCTATGCATCAGGTGTTGCGGCCGGAATTTAGTTATCTGCGGTTATTGCACTTGCTGCCGCAACCTGGTTTTGTACCTGAGTTGCGGCTGCGCAACACTAAAGTAAGGGCTGAATTTGGCTTAGCGCCATTGGCAGCAACAGAAGTTCAGCCATCAGTACTGGCAGCCGAAGCCACCCCAGCCAATGCTCGTTATGATTGGGCGCAGCTTGAAACTATCATTTCGGTGCCGAAGGGTTACCAAGGCATTGCCGCTGGCAAATTGCAACGGCAGTGGCAAGAACAAGAACGCCATTATTTTCACTATCAAACCACAGAAGCTGTGCGCAATTTACCTGCTGTGATAGCGGTGCCATGGCAACCACAACGGGCTATGCAGAACGATATCAGCTTGGAAATTTACAGCCCGCACTACAACGCCGCCACTGATCTCAGCATGCAGGCGATGCAACAAACAGTACAATGGTTCAGCACACAGATAGGGGCATATCCCGGTGACGCGCTGCGACTGGTGATCATGCCGGATATTGGTCCAACCGGCTACGCGCTGCCACAGCTGGTGCTGATTAATCATCGGGTTGGCCTGCGGGCATTTGCCGCACCCGACGCTGGTTTTAGTCAGGTGTACAGACGTGCTGTGCATGAAGCAGCGCATCAATGGTTTGGTCATGGTATTGGCAATGGTGTACCAGGCGACGGTGCTTTTTTGGTGGAATCTTTGGCTAAATATGCCGAACTGGTGTTGCTCGAACAGCATTTTGGTGTCGACGCTATGCAGGCATTGCTTGAGTTCGAGCAGCAGCGCTACCGCCGGGCAAGGGCTGGCAGCAGGGCTGAACAAGACAGTCTGATTGATGCTGAAGAGTCTTTTGATCAATATTCCCGCGCCACTTTAGTGTTTGCCAGACTCAGAGCTGAGCTGGGTGATAAGCAGATCACAGCTGCTTTACGTCAGCTCTGGCTGAAACATAGGTATCCGAACACTCCGGCCAGTGCTATGGATTTTGTTCGTCAGTTAAAACTGGCGAGCCTGCAGGAACAACATGCCTTGATCGACCAGTTACTGCTGAGCGAAAACGTCGAAGGGCTGTTGTAATCACCATGCCAGAGCTTTCTGGGCGTTAAAGAGCTGAGTTCAGTTGCTGTCGTAGCTGAACCAGCTCTTGCTTGAGCGCCTGAATTTCAGTGTCTGCCATGCCGGACTTTAAACTGATATGGCGGTTTACCTGCACTTTTTCGGCCGCTGTGGCACGCATAGCCCAGCCAGACAGAGTTAAACGTATTTCCAGTGCGCGCTCGTTCTGAGGATTACGACTGCGCTGCAGTAAGCCCATTTTTTCCATACGTTTCAGCACCGGAGTGAGAGCTCCGGATGCTATCTGTAGTTGTTCGCCAATTTGCTGCAATTCCAGCGCATCGTTTTGCCACAAAATCAGCATCACTAAATACTGAGGGTAAGTCAGTCCCAATTGTTCCAGCAACGGCTTATAGACTTTGGTCATCGCCAATGAGGTGGAATAAAGGGCAAAACAAAGTTGCTGATCCAGATGCAATAAAGCCTCTTCCGGGATTCGCTCTTTGTTGTGGGTTAAATAATTCATAAAACACTCCGCATGAAAGTCTGTTTGGTTTAAAAGAAAACTACCTATACTTCCTTGTGGAACCGGGTTTTGCCGTGATAAAAAAAAGCCTCCCGCAGGAGGCTTTGGGTTCAGTAACTTTTAGTTCAGGTGTTTTTTCAGCGCCTGACCTGCCTGGTCCATCGCAGCTTGTGTACCTGGCACATCGGCCAGCACGTTCAGTAAACCGAAGTCGTGGATCATGCCGTTGTAGCGCACTGAAGTCACTGTCACACCAGCAGCATCCAGTTTGTAACCGTAAGCTTCGCCTTCATCACGCAGTACATCTAAGCCCGCAGTTTGAATTAAAGTTGGCGGTAAACCTTTTAACTGCTCTGTTGTTGCACGCAGTGGTGATGCATAAATCTCGTTACGCTCTGCAGGGTTAGTGGTGTAGCTATCCCAGAACCACTGCATCATGTTTTTGGTCAGGAAGTAGCCGTCTGCAAACTGGTTGTACGAGCTATTTTCAAAGTTCGCATCTGTCACAGGCCATAACAGCAACTGGAATTTCAGTTTTGGAGTGCCCGCTTCTTTGGCTTTTAACGCCACCACTGCCGCCATATTGCCACCGACACTGTTACCGGCTACTGCTAAACGTGAACTGTCGATGTTCAATTCTTTACCATGCTCTGCCACCCATTTGGTTGCAGCATAAGCCTGATTAATAGCTGTTGGGTATTTGGCTTCTGGTGATGGCGTGTAATCCACATAAACAGCAGCTGCACCAGAGCGGCTGACTAAATCACGGATTAAACGCTCGTGCGTTGGGAAATCGCCTAACACCCAGCCACCACCGTGGAAGAACATAAAGGCTGGTAATACGCCTTTGCTGCCTGCAGGACGAACCACCACCAGTTTTAAAGGCTTGCCATCAATCGTAATGGTTTTTTCACTGACATCAGCAGCAGGTAATTTGGCACCGGCCTGAGCGCCAGTTAACACAGCGCGGGCATCTTTAGGCGACAATTGCTCTAAAGGTTTACCACCGCCCTGAGCCAGAGCATTTAAAAAGCCCTGAGTGTGTTGTTCTACGCCAGGACCACCAGCGGCGAATGCACTGTTAATCCCTAAAGCAATGACTGTTAAACCTAAAACTTTACGAAATGTGTTCATGTTAATCTCCTCGCCGCAGCGGTTAGTGGGTGGCGATAACAGGATGATTATTCATCTAACTGTTATCGCGATACGTTAATGATTAAAAAAATTCAGCTTCTTTGGATGAGTGTTGTGCTGTTAGCTAACAATCACTAAACGCACATCAATATTGCCGCGAGTTGCGTTTGAATAAGGACAGACCTGGTGAGCTTTCGTCACTAAGTCCTGCGCTACGTCGTTGCTAACGCCAGGCAGGCTGATTTGCAGTTCGATATCCAGACCAAAACCACCTGGGATTTGACCAATACCTACTTCAGCTGTGATTTTTGCATCGTTACCAATCAGCACTTTTTGTTGTGAAGCGACATATTTAATGGCACTTAAAAAACAAGCTGAGTAACC
>JAHIWM010000083.1 GCA_018815765.1 Gammaproteobacteria bacterium
GAGAACGACCTGCTGCCGCTTTAGAAATATCTGCACCAGCAGCGATTTTGTCGATAAGTTGAGACTTGTTCACAATATCATCCCCTTCAATTGTTATTATTTTCAACAACTACAGTAAATTTGCTTTGTCGTAGTAGCGTGTTTGTTATATCAAGCCTGATGTGGGCTTGCAAGCACAAAACGACGCACTACAAAAATTTCTGTTAGGCCACAACCCTTGCTGGGCAAGGGCTGCGTCGAAACTGCCCATAACTTAACACAGCCAGAGCAATTGAAAAGCCCCTAAGCAGGATTTTTTACGCTTTTTTTGCTTTTTGCTGGATTTTTTTCCACTTCAAGCACCGACATGCCTGTTGGCGGCTCTTGCAGAGCCAATTCCAGCACTTCGTCAATCCATTTTACTGCACGAATTTCAATGTCACCTTTGACGTTGTCCGGAATATCTTTTAAGTCCCGAACGTTGTCATGAGGGATTAAAACCCGTTTGATACCACCACGGTGTGCAGCTAACAGCTTCTCTTTGAGGCCACCTATAGGCAGAACTTCACCACGCAGGGTAATTTCACCTGTCATAGCGACATCTGCCCGCACCGGGTTGCCTGTTAAGCTGGACACCAGAGCAGTTACCATAGCTATACCAGCGCTAGGGCCATCTTTCGGAGTGGCACCTTCTGGTACGTGCACGTGAATGTCACGCTTTTCGTAAAAATCTTCGTTAATACGCAGCTTCTCAGCACGGCTTCGAACCACTGTCATGGCAGCCTGAATCGACTCTTTCATCACATCGCCTAAAGAGCCTGTGTACGTCAGTTTGCCTTTACCTACCACTGCAGCGGCTTCAATAGTCAGTAAGTCACCGCCGACAGAAGTCCAGGCTAAACCTGTGACCTGGCCGATACGGTTACTGTCTTCTGCTTTGCCATAGTCATGACGTTGCACACCTAAGAAATCTTCCAGATTGTCCTGGTTGATCACCACTTTCTTCAGGTTTTTATCCAGCAGAATGTTTTTCACTGCTTTGCGACATAACTTAGAGATTTCACGCTCTAAACTACGAACACCAGCTTCGCGGGTGTAATAACGGATAATGCCAACAATAGCGCTGTCTTCAATCTCAATTTCATGAGGTTTTAAACCATTGCGCTCTATCTGTTTGTTGATCAGATGCTGTTTGGAAATATTCAGCTTCTCATCTTCGGTATAACCCGCTAAACGAATCACTTCCATCCGGTCCAGCAAGGCCGCCGGAATATTTAAGCTGTTCGATGTGGCGAAGAACATCACGTCGGATAAGTCGTAATCCACTTCCAGATAGTGATCACTGAAGGAGGTGTTTTGCTCTGGGTCCAATACCTCAAGCAAAGCAGCCGCCGGATCACCGCGGAAATCTGATGCCATTTTGTCAATTTCATCCAACAGGAACAGTGGGTTACGTACCCCAACTTTGGCCATTTTCTGGATAATTTTACCTGGCATAGAGCCAATGTAAGTGCGTCTGTGACCACGGATTTCCGCTTCGTCTCGCACACCACCTAAGGCCATACGTACATATTTACGGCCTGTTGCTTTGGCAACAGACATACCCAGTGAAGTTTTACCTACACCTGGTGGTCCGACTAAACATAAAATCGGGCCTTTTAATTTGTTGACGCGCTGCTGCACTGCCAGATATTCCAGAATGCGTTCTTTGACTTTATCCAGACCATAGTGGTCCGAGTCCAGAATACGTTCTGCGCCTGCCAGGTCTTTTTTCACCTTGCTGCGTTTTTTCCACGGCACATTGGTCAGCCAGTCGATATAGCTGCGCACCACTGTGGCTTCAGCCGACATAGGTGACATCATTTTTAACTTTTGCAGTTCAGCTGTCGCTTTAGTGCGGGCTTCTTCCGGCATTTGAGCCTGTTCGATTTTCTTCGACAGGGTTTCGAACTCATCCGGTGTATCTTCCAGCTCGCCCAGTTCACGCTGAATGGCTTTCATTTGCTCATTCAGGTAATACTCGCGTTGGCTTTTTTCCATCTGTTTTTTAACACGGCTGCGAATACGGCGTTCCACTTGCAGAATGTCGATTTCGCTTTCCATCATCGCCATCAGGAACTCTAAACGTTCCGTCACATCAATGATTTCTAATACCTTTTGCTTGTCGTCGACTTTTAATGGCATATGGGCAGCCATAGTATCAGCCAGACGTGCAGCGTCATCTATGCCAGAAAGCGCCGTCAGCACCTCGGGAGGGATCTTCTTATTCAGTTTGATATAACCTTCAAACTGATTCACAGCAGAGCGTAAAATCACTTCCTGCTCGCGGCTGTCCATTTCCGGTGTCGGAATTAAATCAACATAAGCGGCGAAGGTATCTTCTGTGTCGGTAAATTCTACCAGTTGAGCACGCTTGCCCCCTTCCACCAGCACTTTGACCGTGCCATCAGGAAGCTTGAGCAATTGCAAAATAGTGGCGACAGTACCAACCTGATACAGATCAGTATCTTTAGGGTCATCCAGCGTGGCGTCTTTTTGCGCAACTAAAAAGATTTGTTTCTCTTTTTCCATCGCGGCATCCAGGCATTTGATGGATTTAGCCCGGCCAACGAACAGCGGGATCACCATATGCGGATAAACGACCACGTCTCTTAATGCCAATACAGGCATATGCAAACGTTCAGTCTTTGCTACTGTCATGAAATCTCTCTCGAATTATTTACTGCAGGTGACATGATTCAACAGTATATGGGGGCTGTTTATGTCACTTCAATGAGTTAGCAAAAAATTTGGACTGCTAAATGGGTCTTGAAAATGGGATCAGATCACATTATTCGTTAATAATGTGATCTGATCCCATTTTTACTTACTGAGAAGCAGCTGCTTCCACAGTCTCATAGATCAATATCGGCTTAGACTCGCCGCGGATCACTGTCTCGTCAATCACAACTTTGCTGACATGTTCCATGGATGGCAAATCATACATGGTATCCAGCAAAACGTTTTCGACGATAGAACGCAGACCACGGGCACCGGTTTTACGTTCCATGGCTTTTTGCGCTATGGCTTTCAGCGCATCTTCACGGAACTCCAGCTCGACATTTTCCATCTGGAATAATGCGCCAAACTGTTTCACCAGAGCGTTTTTCGGCTCACTTAAGATTTGCATTAACGCAGCTAAATCCAGTTCAGTTAAAGTCGCAACCACAGGCAGACGACCAATAAACTCTGGAATTAAACCGTATTTGACTAAATCTTCAGGTTCCACATCTTTAAAGCTTTCGGTCAGAGTACGACTTTGTGACGTTGCACGTACTTCAGCACCAAAACCTATACCTGAACCTTTAGCACAACGCTGTTCAATGACTTTATCCAGACCAGCAAAAGCGCCACCACAAATAAACAGAATTTTTGAGGTGTCTACCTGTAAAAATTCCTGTTGTGGATGTTTACGGCCCCCCTGAGGCGGAACTGAAGCCACTGTACCTTCAATCAGTTTCAGCAGTGCCTGCTGTACACCTTCACCTGAAACGTCACGGGTAATAGATGGATTGTCAGACTTGCGTGAAATCTTGTCGATTTCATCGATATAGACAATGCCACGCTGGGCTTTTTCTACATCGTAATCACATTTCTGCAGTAACTTCTGGATGATGTTTTCAACGTCTTCACCGACATAACCCGCTTCGGTTAATGTAGTGGCATCGGCCATAGTAAATGGCACATCCAGTAAACGGGCTAAGGTTTCGGCCAATAACGTTTTACCGCTACCTGTAGGGCCAATCAGCAGAATGTTACTTTTGCTCAGCTCAACATCTTGTTTATGCTGCATGCTGCGTAAACGTTTGTAGTGGTTGTAGACCGCCACCGCCAGAACTTTTTTCGCATGCTCCTGACCTATGACATAGTCATCCAGGTGGGCACGGATCTCTTTTGGCACCGGCAATTTATTGCTGTCGCGTTTTGGCGAAATATCTTTAATTTCTTCGCGAATAATATCGTTGCACAAGTCGACACATTCATCACAGATATAGACCTGCGGGCCTGCAATCAGTTTGCGCACTTCATGTTGTGATTTGCCGCAAAAAGAGCAATACAACAACTTGCTGCTTTTCTCGCCATCAGAGCGATGATCAGACATGTAACTTCCTCTTCCACTACATAGGGATGGCCGGCTTCGCGCCCTTCACCACCCCTGAATTAAACTTACTTCGCATCCCTTTGAGTTAATATGGCATCGATTAGGCCATATTCCAAGGCTTGCTGTGCACTTAAGAAGTTATCACGCTCTGTATCTTTACACACCTGCTCATAGGTCTTGTCACAATGCTCTGCCATCAAACGGTTTAATTTCTCTTTGATAGACAGAATTTCACGGGCATGAATTTCAAAATCTGTGGCCTGGCCCTGGAAACCACCTAATGGCTGGTGGATCATCACACGGGCGTTGGGTAAGCAATAACGCTTGCCTTTAGTACCACCAGATAATAAGAAAGCGCCCATGCTGCAGGCCTGACCCACACAAACTGTGGCGATATTTGGCTTGATATACTTCATGGTGTCGTAAATCGACATGCCCGCTGTCACAGAACCACCCGGTGAGTTGATATAGATATAAATATCTTTCTCTGGATTTTCAGATTCTAAAAATAACAGCTGAGCGACAATCAGGTTGGCCATATGGTCTTCTACCTGGCCAGTTAAAAAAATCACCCGTTCTTTTAATAGACGTGAATAAATATCAAAAGAGCGCTCACCCTTAGCGGTTTGTTCAATAACGATAGGAACTAAGGCATTCACTAACTCATTCATTCTCGGCTCAAATGCCATAATGCGATTTCCTTCATTGAAAAGAGGGCTGTGTTATAGAGCTGTAGTCATTGATGTTGCAGCGCTCTGTCAACAATGCTGCGGCTTCAAGTACGACGGCTAAAAATGAAAATGGCCCGAACTATGATGTTCGAGCCATTAAAACTGCCTGACAAACAGATGTCAAATCTTAGTTTGCAGCTTGTGGATTCATAATCTCATCAAACTTGGCTTTTTCTTCTTTTACTTTCGCTTTGGTCAGAACCAGGTCAATGGCTTGCTCTTCTAAAGCGACATTACGCATGCCTTGTAACAATTCTTTGTTGCTGTTGTAGTACTGGATCACTTCTTGTGGATCTTCGTACGCAGAAGCTACAGTTTCAATCAGAGACTGAACTCGTGCATCTTCAACCTGCAGGCTGTTTGTTTTGATCACTTCGCCTAATAACAGACCTACTTTTACGCGGTCTTTGGCTTGTTCAGTGAACAGAGACGCTGGTAATTCAGGTAATTGTTTTGGATCCACGTTATTGCCAAAACGTTGTAACGCCTGACGACGTAATACATCGATTTCGCTGTCGATCAGAGCTTGTGGCACTTCAACTTCGTGAGTCGCTAACAGACCTTTGATCACCTGATCTTTTACACGGGCTTTGATGCTGTTGTTCAGCTCACGTTCCATGTTCTTTTTCACTTCAACTTTTAACGCGTCAACAGTAGCTTCAGCCAGACCGAACAGTTTAGCAAACTCGTCGTTTACTTCTGGTAACTGCTGGGCTTCAACTGCTTTTACAGTCACAGCAAACTTGGCTGCTTTGCCTTTTAAGTTTTCAGCATGGTATTCAGCAGGGAAAGTCACATCAACTGTCACTTCTTCGCCAGCCTTTTTACCAATGATACCGTCTTCAAAACCTGGGATCATACGACCCTGGCCTAATTCTAATGTGAAGTCAGAGGCTTTGCCGCCTTCGAACTCTTCACCATCGATAGAACCTGTGAAATCGATGATCACACGGTCACCTGAAGCTGCTGCAGCTTTGGTTTTTACCCATGTAGCATGTTGCTTGCGCAAAGTGCCTAACATAGTTTCTAAATCATCCGCAGAGATTTCAACCACTGGCTTAGTCACTTCGATTTTCTCCAGAGCGTTCAGCTGAACTTCCGGGTACACTTCGAAAGTTGCAGCGAATTCTAAATCTTTGCCTTCAGCCAGTTGGCCAGGAGCAAAAGTAGGAGCGCCAGCAGGAGTCAATTTGTTCGCAATGATGGCCTGATAGAAATGGTTTTGCATCTGGCGTGAAGCCACGTCTTGTAATACAGACAGACCAAACATTTTTTTGATCATCGCAACAGGTGCTTTACCTGGACGGAAACCGTCAACACGGCGATTTTTCGCGATGTTTCTTAATTCTTTGTCGACTTCAGTGCTGATTGCAGCAGCTGGAACAGTAATGGTCAAACGGCGTTCTAAACCCTGTGTGGTTTCAACAGAAACTTGCATCTTGTTACCTCAAAATCAAATCGGGCGTCTGACTACGCCATCTCTTCGCTTGTCCGGGTTCTGCCTTAGGGTGCACAATCCAGACCTGTTATATAGGACGCGGCATTATAGCGAGGGTTTTTCGCCGAGTCGAGCTTTTGATACAACATCAGATACGACGCGGCTTAGAGGCCTAATTTCACTTCATTTTTCAGTTCAAAGACCCGTCATTCGAAAGAAAAAACAGTAATGGGCAAGCATCGCTTTTCCGATGATTTTTAGCGATTTGCTCTCGCCTTGGCACCCCATTTTGTGTAGCAATAGACTTAGATAACAAAAAGAACAGGATTTTTATGCCCGAATTCAGCCTTTGGCCTTTGCTTGGCATCGCTGTGGTGATGCTTGGTTTTATATTGAAATTTAACCCTGTACTGGTGGTCACAGTAGCTGCTTTTGCCACTGGTATGGCGGTGAAAATGCCTATTCTGGGCTGGCTTGAGTCTTTGGGCACAGCCTTTTTAAAAACCCGTAATTTACCGCTGATCTTGTTATTGCCTTTGGCCGTAATTGGTCTTTTAGAGCGTCATGGTCTGCGCGAAAAAGCCCAAAGCTGGATCCAAAACATCAAAGCCGCCACTACAGGGCGTTTGCTACTGGTGTATCTGGCGTTACGCGAAAGTACAGCTGCTGCTGGCCTGACAAGTTTGGGTGGTCATCCACAAATGGTACGGCCGTTACTCTCCCCTATGGCAGAGGCGGCTTTTGAGCAAAAACACCAAAGCCTGCCGGATAAAATAAAATACAAAATCCGCGCTATGTCGGCCGCAACCGACAATATAGGGCTGTTTTTTGGTGAAGATATTTTTGTCGCTTTTGGCGCCATTATTTTAATGCATACCTTTTTACGTGAATCCGGAATTGAAACCGACCCCTTGCACATAGCACTCTGGGGTATTCCAACCGCTATAGCTGCTTTTTTAATTCATGGCAGCCGGCTGCTACGATTTGACGCTTATCTGGCCCGTCAGCTTAAGGATGAACTGAAGCAAGCACCTCAACAGGAGCAGCGCCATGATTAGTATGACTCTGCTGTATTATGTGGCTGCGTTACTGTTTTTTGCTGTGGCGTTTTTTAGTTTCAAAGACAAAAGATACAGCAGTGCTTTGTTCTGGTTCAGTTATGGCCTGATTTTCTTATTAGGCGATTTTATGCCACCAGCTCTGGTCGGTGCTTTAGTGGTGCTAATGGCCTTAGTGGCTGGTTTTGGCGGTGTCAAAGGTGGTGTGTATCAGACGCTGGAACTGCAACAACGGCTGGATTCGGTCAAACGTCTTGGCAATAAATTATTTATCCCCGCCTTGATGATCCCTTTGCTTACGGTATTTTCAGCCTTGGTTCTGGTGCATATTCAGGGCGATGGCTGGTCTTTGTTGGATCCAAAAAATGCCACCTTATCGGCTTTAGGCTTAGCAGCTTTTTTTGCTGTACTGGCGGCTTTGTATTTCACTAAAGAAAAACCACAACAAGCGCTAAAAGAATCCTCACGCTTAATCGAAGCTATAGGCTGGGCTTTTTTATTGCCGCAATTGCTGGCCACTTTAGGTTTATTGTTTAATCAGGCCGGCGTAGGTGAAACCGTATCGCAGCTGACGAGTTTGTATTTAAATTTAAATCATCCTCTGCTCGCCGTGGCTTGTTATGCCATAGGCATGGCCTTATTTACTGTCATTATGGGTAATGCTTTTGCTGCCTTTCCTGTCATTACCGCTGGCATAGGTATTCCGCTTTTAGTGCTGCAGCATGGTGGCGATCCAGCCATTATGGCAGCTATAGGTATGTTTTGTGGCTACTGCGGCACTTTGCTCACCCCTATGGCGGCGAACTTTAATATAGTGCCGGCAGCACTTCTGGAGCTGCCGGATAAAAATGCCGTGATTAAAGCTCAGGCGCCAACAGCTCTGGTGCTGCTTGGCGTCAATATAGTGCTGATGTATCTGTTAATGTTTTAAAAGCTGGAGCACACATGCAAACTATTTTACTGACAGGCTTTGAGCCTTTTGGTGGCGAACAAAGCAATCCATCCTGGCTCGCCGTACAACAGTTGGATGGTTATCAACTGGATGAAGAAGTGCAGATTGTCAGCCGGCAACTTTCTTGCGTGTTTGAAAAAAGCCAGCAGGAACTTAAAACAGCCATTGATGAATTAAAACCAGTGCTGGTGTTGGCAGTAGGTCAGGCTGGTGGTCGTACTGAACTTTGTTTTGAAAAAGTCGCTATCAATTTTATCGATGCCCGTATCGCTGATAATGCCGGACAGCAGCCTGCGGGTGCGCCTGTGGTCAATGATGGCCCTACGGCTTATTTCACGACCTTGCCAATCAAAGCTATGGTCAACAGCCTGAAGCAACGAGGCATCCCCGCAGCTGTGTCTTACACAGCTGGTACTTATGTCTGCAACACAGTGTTTTACGCGTTGATGCACCAGTTGAAAGATAAAGCCAAAGTGCGGGCTGGTTTTTTACATATCCCTTATGCACCACAACAAGCCATTGGTAAAGCTGTAGCTTCAATGCCGGTCGATATGGTGGTCAATGCATTAAAGCTTTGCTTACCTGTGGCATTGCAGACGACTGAAGATTTACAAATAGCAGCTGGCACACTCGACTAGATTTCAGCCTAAAGCTTGCCTTAAAACGCCCGCATGGTTAAAATTGCGGCGCTTTTCTACTATGGCCTATCTGGACGACCCGATAGCGCATCAATAATTCGGGGACGACCCCAACTTCAAAAACTGGAATACCTTATGAACTGGTTATTGCTTGTTGTGGCTGGCTTATTGGAAGTCGGCTGGGCTGTGGGTTTAAAATACACTGAAGGTTTTACCCGATTCTGGCCATCGGTCTGGACTCTTGGTGCCATGTTACTGAGTATCACCATGCTGGGACTGGCAATGCGGGATTTACCTGTAGGCACTGCCTATGCAGTTTGGACTGGCATAGGTGCGGTTGGCACTGTCATCGTTGGAATTTACTTGTTAGGCGACCCGGCAACAGCAGGACGCTTAATCAGTATTGGTTTGATCTTATTAGGTATTATTGGATTAAAACTAAGTAGCTAATAGATTGAGGTCGGGCCGCAAGCCTGACCTCTTGTTCGACCAGCTTTTGTTAAATCGTAATATGCTGACGTACTCGTTCACCTAAACCAACACCTGCTTCTGACATCGTCAGATAGGTATGATCAGCACCAGCATCCAGAATGGCGGCAGCTTCATCTTTGTGCATACTGTGTGAGACAATCAAACCAGCAAAACCTGCTTGCCGCAGTTTTCTGGTCGCTATCACTTTGGCTTCGACATCATTTAG
Source organism: Gammaproteobacteria bacterium (assembly GCA_018815765.1). Classification (GTDB taxonomy): domain Bacteria; phylum Pseudomonadota; class Gammaproteobacteria; order Enterobacterales; family Alteromonadaceae; genus Pararheinheimera. The sequence goes on from JAHIWM010000083.1 coordinate 9,635, forward strand.
ACAAAGCACTACAGCTTTAATGCCTCCAAGTGTTAAGCCCTGCCAGAACACCTGATCCTCTGCATCCGCAAACAGCACATTGTTGCCTTTGTCCTGATGATCAGCCACTTTGGCCGGGTCTGAATCTAATGCCACCAGATGGCATTTATGCTCCAGATACTGATAGGCAGCAGAGCCTGTGCGTCCCATGCCCATAATCAGCACTTCAGCATCGCCCAAAGACACAGGCTGTTCATCCGGGTGATGGATATCGCGTTCAAACGGAATAAGCCGATGAGCTAAACGTTCATACAAAGGGTGAGCAAAGCGGTTTAACGGCGCTGACACTACAAAAGATAAAGCCACAGTTAAAGCCAAAGGAATAAGGAATTGTGGCATTACACTGGCGGCGACAATAAGCGCAAATTCACTGTAGTTACTCAGAGCTAAACCGGATAAAAAGGCACTACGGGCCCGTAATCTGAATAACACCAACAGCGCAAAAAACAGCACAGCTTTAAAAGGCAACAATGCGGTCATCAAAGCTGCAAAGAGCCAGGCTTGTTGATCAGGCAATCCACCTAAACCTATTTGCAGGAAAAAACCGACCAGGAAAAACTCTTTTAAGC
>JAHIWM010000084.1 GCA_018815765.1 Gammaproteobacteria bacterium
AGGATTTGCCATGGTAATTAAAGCGGTATGGCCGCGTTTTTCGAGTTTGAGTTGTGCCATAAAATCTCCATTTTTACCGGGCTTCACCGGTTAGCTTTTGACCGAAAGTCCCGCGCACTACAACACTAAATAGCAAGAGTTGCAGCGTGACGGGCTTAAATTTATAAGATGTCGTTAGCTGCTTCGTCCAATAACCGTCGACCAATAATCAATCGCATAATTTCATTGGTGCCTTCCAAAATCTGGTGCACACGTACATCACGGAAATGCCGCTCCAGCGGGTATTCTTTGATATAGCCATAACCACCATGCAGCTGCAGTGCCTGATCACACACCTGGAACCCCACATCTGTGGCAAAACGTTTGGCCATAGCGCAGTAGGCTGTTTTTTCCGGGTCGTTTGAATCCAGTTTAAAAGCCGCTAAACGCACTAATTGACGGGCAGCGACCAGCTCTGTTGCCATATCAGCCAGTTTAAACTGCAGCGCCTGAAAAGCGGCCAGTGGTTTACCAAACTGCTGACGTTCCAGCATATAGTTGCGGGCGGTATTTAAGGCTTGTTGCGCTGTACCTATAGAGCAAGTCGCTATATTAATACGGCCACCGTCTAAGCCTTTCATCGCAAAACCAAAACCTTCACCTTCGTTGCCGAGCAGGTAATGAGCCGGGATACGCACATTATCAAAAGTGATTAAACGGGTTGGTTGCGCATTCCAACCCATTTTCTCTTCAGCTTTACCGTAAATAACACCTTGCGCGTCCGCTGGTACTATAAAAGCGGAGATGCCTTTAGGTCCGGCTTCACCTGTACGTGCCATCACCACTAAAACTTCAGTTTCACCAGCACCAGAGATAAACATCTTTGAGCCGTTTAACACATAGTGATCACCGTCTTTTTTTGCACTGGTGCGCAAGGACGCGGCGTCAGAGCCAGAGCCTGGTTCAGTTAAACAATAAGAAGCCAGCTTTTCGCCTGTGACTAACTCCGGGCACCACTGGGCTTTCGCATCTTCTGTGCCCCAGCTTGCTATCATCCAGGTCGCCATATTATGGATGGTCAACATGGCAGTTGTTGCAGTGCAGCCCATCGACAGCTGTTCAAAAATAATGCTGGAATCTAAACGGGATAAGCCAAGGCCGCCTTGATCTTCAGGCGTGTATAAGGAACAAAAACCCAGCTCACCTGCTTTTTGGATCACGTCTTTTGGAAAATGATGATCCCGATCCCAAGCTGCTGCATGTGGTGCCAGCTCTTGTTCAGCGAATTGTTTGGCGACCTCAACAAAGGCCTTTTGATCGTCTGTTAAATTAAAATTCATCACATCACCCTGAGGTTGGCAGCAGAGCAGTGTCTATTGCACTTTGATAGGTCTGCCGCTTTGGTCTTCATGCGTTTATACGCATTTAATCTGGCTTGGTTGTTTGCCTTAAAGCTTTTTATTAATAAAGCGTTCTGCTTGAAAACAGAACGCTTTTATCCTGCGCGACTTAACGCAGGTTAATCGACATATTTGGGCCAGACACCGGAATGGAGTCATCAAACCAACGGGCTGTGATGGTTTTGGTTTCTGTGTAGAAACGCACAGCTTGTTTACCATAAGCATGTTGATCGCCGTAGAACGAGCCTTTCCAGCCAGTGAAAGAGAAAAATGGCAGAGGCACAGGGATTGGAATATTAATACCGACCTGACCTACTTCAATTTCATGCTGATATTTACGTGCAGCTGCGCCGCTGGCCGTGAAAATAGAAGTACCATTGCCGTATGGACTGTTGTTGACAAGCTCTATGGCTTCATCCAAAGAAGCTGCATTGACGGTTGCCAGCACAGGACCAAAAATTTCTTCTTTGTAGATGGTCATCTCTGGTGTGACATCACTAAATACGGTAGGACCAACCCAGTTGCCATTTGGATAACCAGCGACTTTGACGTCTGAGCCATCCACTAAACAAGTGGCGCCTTCTACTTTGCCTTGTTCAATTAAAGACAAAATACGGGCCTTAGCCTGAGGACTGATTTGTGGACCGTATGCAGCTTCAGGGTCTGTATAAACACCAGGGCGAACTTTGGCGATAGCAGCAGCCACTTCAGGGATCCACTGCTGCGAATCACCGACAAATACAGCCACAGAAATTGCCATACAACGTTGACCCGCAGCACCAACTGAAGCACCAACCAACGCATTAATTACTTGTTGTTTATTGGCATCTGGCATCACCACCATATGGTTTTTTGCACCAGCAAAAGCCTGAACACGTTTTAAATGATCAGTGCCGGTTTTGTAGATGTACTGGCCCACATTGACAGAGCCAACAAAAGAAATAGCTTTGATGTCCGGGTGACGTAATAACACATCGACCTGCTCTTTATTGCCATGCACCACCTGTAACACGCCTTTAGGTGCGCCAGCTAAAGCAAAAAGCTCAGCGATTTTATTCACCGTCATTGGGTCTTGTTCAGAGGGTTTTAGAATAAAAGTATTACCGCAGGCAATGGCCATTGGGAACATCCACAGCGGGATCATAGCCGGGAAGTTAAACGGCGTAATACCAGCGCACACACCTAAAGGCTGAATGTAGCTGTAGGTGTCAATGCTGCGCGCTACGTTTTCAACCGTCTCGCCCATCATTAAAGAAGGAATATTGGCGGCTTGTTCCACCACTTCAATACCACGCCAGACGTCGCCTTTGGCATCTTCCACTGTTTTGCCTAATTCGCGGCAAATAATGTCGGCAATTTCAGCCTGATGTTCTTTTAACAAATGCGCAAAACGCATCATTAAACGGGCACGTTCTGATACCGGCACTTCTTTCCAGCTTTTAAAAGCTTCTTTGGCTGAAGCAATAGCAAAGGCCATTTCTTCTGCTGTAGTGCAAGGCACCTGCGCTATCACGTCCTGAGTAGCAGGATCTGTGACCGGAATAAAACGTTCGGACTTGGACGGGACAAATTCACCGTTGATAAATAACTGAACCTGGTGGGTCATAACTGCGTCTCCCCTTTATAGCCTTCGTCCTTGGCGCTGTAGCGGCGTTGGCTGCGCTTCTCGCCCCAGTCACCCATCCCTTATTGAAAAGGGACGACTATGCTCCTGGGGTCTCGCTCGCTTGCCGCCTTGCTGCAACACCAATTACTTTGGCTATCTGTTGTTTGATTAAACCTGTTGATTTGAATATATTTTTTATTAAATTCTTAAAAACAAAAGGCGCAGTTTCTACCACGCCTTTTTTATTTGTTATGGCAGCTCTACCGCTAAAGCCACAGCTTCACCGCCACCTATACATAAAGTAGCGATACCACGTTTTAAACCACGGGCTTTTAACGCATGAATTAACGTCACTAATAAACGGGCACCTGACGCACCTATAGGATGACCTAAAGCACAAGCACCACCGTTGACGTTTACTTTATTTACATCCAGCTTCAGCTCTTTAATCGCCAGCATAGTCACCATGGCAAAAGCTTCGTTAATTTCCCACAGGTCCACATCAGAAGTTGTCCAACCTAATTTGGCTAACAACTTAGTTACGGCACCCACTGGCGCTACAGTGAAAAGTTCTGGTTCCTGCGAATGCGTGGCATGGCCAACAACATGAGCCAATACGGTTTTGTTTTGTGCTTTGGCGGCGTCTGAGCGCATCAAGACTAAAGCTGCCGCACCATCTGAAATAGAACTGGAGTTAGCTGCAGTGATAGTGCCATCTTTGGCAAAAGCTGGTTTTAAGGTCGGGATTTTGTCGACTTTGGCATTGCCAGGTTGCTCGTCTGTGGCAAAAGTCACTTCGCCTTTACGGGTCTGGAATGTCACAGGGGTGATTTCTTCAACAAAAGCGCCAGAGCTTATCGCTTGCTGTGCCCGGGTTAAAGACAACACAGCGTAGTCATCCATCTGAGTGCGGCTGAAATCATGCTCGTCAGCAGTTTTCTGTGCAAAACAACCCATGGCTTTGCCATCGTAAGCGTTTTCCAGACCATCCAGCATCATATGATCTTTGACTTCAGCATGGCCCATGCGCATACCGGCGCGGGCTTTTGGCAGAATATAAGGAGCGTTCGACATCGACTCCATACCACCAGCTACAATCACATCAGCAGAACCAGCACGCAACAAATCGGTCGCTAACATCACAGATTTTAAACCTGAGCCGCACACCTTATTGATAGTGGTCGCACCGGCAGATAAAGGTAAACCTGCTTTTAACGTCGCCTGACGGGCTGGCGCCTGGCCTAAACCAGCGGGTAAAACACAACCCATAATGACTTCGCTGACCTTGGCGCCATCAATAGCAGCTTGTTCTAATGCGGCCTTAATAGCTTGAGCGCCTAAATCAGTGCTGCTGACGTCAGATAAGCCGCCTAAAAATCCACCCATCGCCGTTCTTTTGGCTGCCACTATGGCAATTTTTTCGTGCTGCGCCATGTTCATTTCTCCGTCGTTCAGAAGCATGATGAAAAGTTGGGCCACACACTACACCAAATTTACGTTTACGCCAACGTCAACCACCTAACACTATGGTCCTATGACCAATGAAAGGTTCAGAAAAATACACGCTCCGAAGCCGTCTTTTGGCACCTTAACTTTACAAAGGTCTGGTCCAACCTGCCGCCAGCCCTTATTTGACGCGAACACAGCTTTACCTTTACGTAAACTTCACTTATAGTTGTCGCCACTTTAGCACAAGGCCAAAATGACGACCCAAATGACAGCCAAAAAGACTGAAACAGACGACAAAACCTACAGCATCAGCGAGCTGGCAAAAGAGTTTGACATCACCACCCGTAGTATTCGTTTCTACGAAGACCAGGGCTTATTAACGCCTTTACGGCAGGGTCAAACCCGTATTTACAGCCGCAGAGACAGGGTGCGACTGAAACTGATTTTGCGTGGCAAACGTCTGGGCTTTAGCTTGTCAGAAACAGGCCAGTTATTTGAACTTTACGATGCAGATAAAAGCAGCGTGACTCAATTGAGCACCATGCTGAAACTGATAGAACATAAAAAAGCTGAGCTGCACCAGCAGATGGACGACATCAAAGTGGTGCTGATGGAGTTAGTGACAGTAGAAAAACGCTGCCGCGAAACGCTGGATCAGGCCAAGCAGGTCAAAGAGCCAACATAAAATAAAAACAACCAAACACTAGTCCACAGTCCTGGCTGTAGAGGCAAAACAAGCCTGCAGGCAAATACACTGCACCAGCTATGACAATAAAAGCAAACGGGGAAAGTTATGATTAGTACGTACAAAACTTTAAATTACGATCTGGGCGAAACAGTCGATATGATCCGCGAACAGGTCAACAGCTTTGCCCGCGACGAAATTGCACCACGTGCAGCACAAATCGACCATGACAATGAATTCCCCAATGACTTATGGCGTAAATTTGGCGACCTGGGTTTATTAGGTATCACTGTAGACGAACAATACGGTGGTTCAGGTATGGGTTATCTGGAACATATAGTAGCAATGGAAGAAATCAGCCGCGCTTCTGCTTCAGTGGCTTTATCTTACGGTGCGCACTCCAATTTATGCGTCAATCAGATTGCCCGTAACGGCAACGAAGCACAAAAACAAAAGTACCTGCCCAAGTTATGTTCAGGCGAACATATTGGCGCGCTAGCGATGTCTGAACCAAATGCTGGTTCAGATGTAGTCTCAATGAAATTACGTGCTGATAAACAAGGTGACCGTTATATTTTAAACGGCAACAAAATGTGGATTACCAACGGTCCTGACGCCCATACCTATGTGATTTACGCCAAAACTGACATCAATGCCGGCTCTAAAGGCATGACAGCTTTTATTGTTGAACGTGGTTTTAAAGGCTTCAGTCAGGCGCAGAAACTCGACAAACTGGGTATGCGCGGTTCAAATACCTGTGAGCTGGTGTTTGAAGACTGTGAAGTACCGGAAGAAAACGTATTAGGCACCATAGGCACAGGCGCCCGCGTATTGATGTCAGGTCTGGACTATGAACGTGTGGTGTTATCCGGTGGTCCACTGGGCATTATGCAAGCCTGTATGGATGTAGTAGTGCCTTATATCCACGACCGTAAACAGTTTGGTCAGTCTATTGGTGAATTCCAACTGGTGCAGGGCAAAGTAGCCGACATGTACACCAAAATGAATGCAGCACGCGCTTATGTTTACACTGTAGCCAAAGCCTGTGACCGTGGTGAAACCACCCGTAAAGATGCAGCTGGCGCGATTTTATACAGCGCTGAGCTGGCCACTCAAATGGCATTGGATGCAATCCAGCTGTTAGGCGGCAATGGTTATATCAATGAATACCCTACAGGGCGTTTATTACGTGATGCCAAGCTGTACGAAATCGGTGCTGGCACCTCAGAAATTCGCCGTATGTTAATTGGTCGCGAGTTATTTAACGAATCGAACTAAATTCTTTACCAGCATAGGTGAAGGGGAAATATGACAGATTGGGCTCGTGTGAAAACTTCGTCCTGAAGTTTGCCTGACGGCCTGCCAAGGCAGTCCAAATTCGTTCCAGACGAATTTGTCGCTGCCTTCAGTTTCAATCGGCTTATTTGTTACGTATTTCCCTTTTCACGTTTCATATCTTTTCTCATTACTTTTAAAGGTCGAGTCAAGCCCGTTCGATCCGTAGGTGGAGAGAGGATAAAAGCAAATCCCTGTAGCCAAAGGTGGTGAACGTGGCCAGACTGAATAGCAAAATTAATCCACGCAGTGACGAATTTATCCAGAACGCTCAGGCGATGCAGCTGCTGGTGGATGATTTAGAGCAAAAAGTACAACAGATCAAATTAGGTGGCGGCGAAGCGCTGATTGCCCGCCATACGTCGCGCGGCAAGCTGTTTGTGCGTGATCGTATTCAAAAACTGCTGGATCCGGGTTCCCCTTTTTTAGAAGTAGGTCAATTTGCCGGCTGGCAGTGTTATGACGACTATGTACCAGCTGCTGGTGTGGTTGCAGGCATAGGCCGGGTTAATGGTGTCGAATGCATGATTGTGGCCAACGATGCCACTGTCAAAGGCGGAACTTATTATCCACTGACGGTCAAAAAACACTTACGTGCCCAAGAGATTGCCGAAACCTGCATGCTGCCTTGTATTTATCTGGTCGACTCAGGTGGCGCTAACCTGCCCCGTCAGGACGATGTATTCCCTGACAAACTGCACTTTGGGCGTATCTTCTTTAATCAGGCGCGTATGTCTGCCAAGGGTATTCCACAAATTGCGGTCGTCATGGGCCTTTGTACCGCAGGTGGTGCTTATGTGCCTGCTATGGCGGATGAAAGTATTATTGTTAAAGATCAGGGCACTATCTTTTTAGCAGGCCCGCCACTAGTCAAAGCAGCTACAGGCGAAGAAGTCACAGCGGAAGAGTTAGGTGGCGCTGATGTGCACTGCAAAATCTCTGGCGTGGCCGATCACTATGCATTAAATGATGAACATGCTCTGCAATTGGCGCGTAATGCTGTCAGCCGGCTGAATCATCAAAAACCTGTGCAAGGGGACGTGCGCCCTGTTGAAGCCCCACTTTATGATGCCAGTGAGCTGTACGGTATTGTCGGCACCGATCTGAAAAAGCCTTTTGATGTACGTGAAGTAATAGCCCGACTTGTCGATGCATCGGACTTTGATGAATTTAAACAATTTTATGGCGCCACTTTGGTTTGTGGTTTTGCCCGTATTTTTGGTCAACCTATTGGCATAGTGGCCAATAACGGCATTCTGTTTTCTGAGTCAGCGCAAAAAGGCGCCCACTTTATTGAGCTCTGTGCCCAGCGCAAGATCCCACTGTTATTCCTGCAAAATATCACCGGCTTTATGGTCGGGAAAAAATACGAAGCCGAAGGTATAGCTAAACACGGCGCCAAAATGGTGATGGCTGTGTCTTGTGCCAATGTGCCGAAATTTACTGTACTGATTGGTGGCTCTTATGGCGCAGGTAACTACGGTATGTGTGGCCGTGCTTATGACCCAACCATGATGTGGATGTGGCCCAATGCCCGTATTTCGGTGATGGGTGGTGAGCAGGCCGCAGGTGTAATGGCGACTGTGACTAAAGATGCCCTGGCTCGTAAAGGCGAAAGCTTAACAGCCG
>JAHIWM010000085.1 GCA_018815765.1 Gammaproteobacteria bacterium
ATCTACGTTATGCTTTTGGTCCTGTCAGTCACTGCAGCTGCAGTGCAGGCCAAAACGCTGTTAATTCTTGGCGATAGTCTGAGCGCCGGTTATGGGTTAAGCCAACAACAAAGTTGGGTAAATCTGCTGCAACAAAAACTCGACCAGCAAGACAGTGGCTGGACACTGGTTAACGCCAGTATCAGCGGCGAAACCTCTGGTGGTGGCCTGGCACGCTTACCTGCCCTGCTCGAACAACACAAACCCGATTACGTGCTGATTGAATTAGGCGCCAACGATGGCCTGCGCGGTTTTCCTGTTCCCCAGCTTGACAGCAATCTCAATGCAATGGTGACACAAATAAAACAGCAGCAAAGCAAGGCGGTGTTAATGCAAATACGTATTCCGCCGAACTATGGGCCACGTTACACCAAATTATTTACTGATTTGTATCCCAAGGTCTCAAAGGAGCAGCAAATACCGCTGTGGCCATTCTTTATGGAGACCATAGCGTTAAAGCAGCAATGGATGCAAGCAGATGGACTACACCCGAACCTGGAAGCACAACCTGTCATCGCAGATTTAATGCTACCTTTGGTGTCGAGTCTAGAATAAAGATGTAACGAAGTTTGAGGAATGTCAGGAAGCGGCTTTCAAGCCGCTTTTTTCATGGAGTTCAACTGTAAAGATAAAATTTGAGCACTGTTGAAAGTCGGTCAGAATATAACAAATAGCTGATGAAGTCGAAGCTTTGGAGCTAGCAGAAAATTTAGTGAAGCTAAGGAATTTGGCGCAGTCTGGAAATTTGGTGGAGCTAAGCGGGATCGAACCGCTGACCTCTTGCATGCCATGCAAGCGCTCTCCCAGCTGAGCTATAGCCCCACACCAATTGCAGAGGTTGCTAAGCAATCCCCTACAAGACGAGGCGAATTCTAGGGGCCGAGGCCAAAGGTGTCAACAGTTTTTTAGAAAGCCTTTACCGTTCGCGTATTTTTTAAACTAAGTGATGATTGAAGCAGCAAATTACAGCAAAATAAAGCACATAGCTGCCTTGCCCAGCCTTGAAGTATCAAGCCGTAGATAAGCATCATCGCAACTATGTAAGCTGAAAAAAACTGAAGGGACAACAACAGGAAAGAAAAAACCCTGCCGGAGCAGGGTTTTTTTAAGGATTAAAGATTCACGTTATTTTTACTAGCGCGCTCTTTAATGTAGGTTTCCCAGCTTGCAGCCTGACGGGCAAACTTAGGATCACCTTTAGCTTTCTGCACAGCCTGATACGCATCTTTAAACTTGTTCTGATAGAAGTAAGCTTCTACTAAAGCAAGATAGACCGGACCTTTGGCTTTTATGCCTGAATCCAACGCTTTGTTCAGTGCAACAACAGCTGCAGAGTATTTTTCAGCAAGGATCAGTGATGAACCCTGACGACGATATGCATCACCATCATTGTCAATCTGAGCTGACTCACCATAATACTGAGCTGCTTTGTCCATTTCACGCGCAGCCTGGAACGAACTGGCCATACTGTTCAGCATAGTTTTATCTTTTTTGATTAAACCAGACTTAATATGTTTTTCCAGTATCATACCTGCTTTGTATGGAACGTTAGAGTTAGAGTAGAGCTGAGACAATAACTTGAACTCATTTGCTGAGTCCAGCATGCCCTGCATAGCTGCCACTTCTAATGTCACTAAAGCTTTTTCGTATTGTTCTTCAATACTGTAGAACTGAGCCAGATAAGTCCACCAGCGTTTTTCCGCAGGGAAAAGTTGCACTGTAGTCTCTAGTACTTCGATCGCTTTCTTATTATTTTTCATCTCAAAATAAGCTGAAAACTTCAAAGTATAAGGACCGGCGTTTGGCTTAGCCTTGTCTTGCAAAGCAATAGCCATATCAGCAGGTTCAATCACCTTCTGATACTGCTTCATTTCCATATAAGCGCTGGAAATACGCAGATAAACGTTCGCATCTTTTTCACCAGTGAAGTCAATCCACTGATAATAAGTTTTGATCGACTCATCGTATTGCTTGTCGCTTAACAGCAAATCAGCAAGTAAACGCAAGCCAGCAGCCTGATCAGTAAAGCTCAGTACATCTGGTTTCATTGCTTTGCGTAAATAGGCAATAGCTTTTTTCTCGTCTTTCGCGGCCCACATGTTGCCTAAAAAACGATTTAAATAAGCCATGTCAAACTCATTGCTTGATTCAACACCCTGCAATGTAGCAATAGCTTCGTTTAACTTCTCTGCACTGTAAAGTTCATAGGCTTTACCTATAGCTTTACCAACTTTTTCACCTACAGCACTTGATTTGCGGTTTTTCCGCGCTTCAATTTTTGCAGGATCCGGAGCTGCTACAGCATACGAACTTAAAGTTGTCACACCAAAACTGGCTAATACGATCAACGCAGAAGTAAGATTACTTATTTTCTTCATAGTGTTAACCTCCAGACTGGTCTAAAGAGAAGTCCAACTGAACCATAATACCTGGCTGCTGAACAGTCTTACCGTCGACCACTTTTGGTGAATATTTCCAACGTTTAAGAGCACGAATTGCTTCACGGTCAAATACACGTTTAGGTTCTGCTTCAACAACTGCTACGTCGCCAACGCTGCCATCTTCCAGAATAGTAAAACGCAACTTTACCCAACCCTGTAAGCCATCACGAGCAGCTTGTACCGGGTATTTTGGTTCAATACGTACTATTGGAGTAGCATCGCCATCACGCATCATAGCTGAAGACGGATCACCTAATCCTGAACTCGCACCACCTACGTCTACTGACGGCAGGTTAAAACCTATAGAACCACCGGTATCGGTTGACTCTGGTTCAGCAACCGGAGCTTTTGGTGGCTCTGGTGGCGGTGGCGGTGGTGGTGGTGGCACCCGAACACGAGTCTGAGCTTTAGACTCAGGCGGTGTCGAGTTTATTTCAATAACGATTTGTTCCTTTTTAGCATTGGTGAACGTATCATCCCCACCTATAAGGAATGCCATCAACACATACAGGAAAAACGTTATTACCGCACCAACTACCAGTGATAGTAATAACCTTACCATATTACTTGTTCTCCGCAGCGATCGAAATCTTATCGATACCGGCCAGCTTGATTTGGTCCATTACTGAAACCACAATACCGTGCTTAGCTTCTTTATCTGCTTGAATGATCACTGTATCAGTTGGCGATTCAGCTAACAGCTTTTCAACTGTTGCACCAACACGCTCTACGTCTACAGCACGTTTATCCATCCAAATTTCACCGTTTGCACGGATCGCAATAAAGATAGTGGCTGATGGCTTAGATTGAGCTTTCGCCGCTTTAGGACGGTTTACATCAATACCAGCTTCTTTAACGAACGACGTAGTTACGATAAAGAAGATCAGCATGATGAATACAACGTCCAACATTGGCGTTAAATCTACTGCTGCCTCTTCGGCTTCACGTCTAATTTTACGTGCCATAAAATACTCTCTATCAATGATGAGGCATACTGTCAGCTAATCCATGAACTGCTGACTTCACCTTACCTTCCAGTTTGGACGTTACAAATACACCTGATAAACAAGCAACCATACCAGCCATAGTTGGAATTGTTGCCATTGAAATACCAGCTGCCATCAGTCTTGGGTTACCAGTACCTTGTACCGCCATAATTTCGAATACGGCGATCATACCGGTCACAGTGCCTAACAAACCGACCATAGGACAGATGGCAACCAAGGTTTTGATTACGCCGATCCGTTCACGCAGTTTGGTAGATGCCTCTGACACCCACGCATCACGAATTTTATGCGCATACCAGGAGGTTGTATCAGCCCGGGCATTCCAGTCAGCAATGATTCTGTCACGCATCACTGGAAATTCCCGATTGATAAACCAGAAGCGCTCTATGATCAATACCCACATGATGAAGAGCACTATGGCGACGATATAAAGTACATCACCGCCGGTTGCGATAAAATCCCTGACAGATTCCCAAAGCTCTATCAGGCTATGCATTACGCTTTCTCCTTCTCCGCATGAGCAGCGATGATACCAGCGCTTTGCTCATCCAGAACATGCAGGACTGAGTTTGACTTACTTTGTAACATAGAGTGGATAAACAGTAATGGCAGAGCACATAACAGACCTTGAACAGTTGTTACTAACGCCATTGAAATTTGACCAGCCATGATTTTCGGGTCGCCAGTACCGTGTAAGGTAATAACCTGGAACGCACCGATCATACCGATAACTGTACCTAACAGACCTAATAAAGGACCAACAGCAGCGATCAGCTTGATAATACCGATACCTTTTTCGATATCCGGAGTTTCACGCATAATAGCTTCGTCCAGTTTCAGTTCTAAAGTTTCAACGTCAACAGATTTGTTGTCGTGGTAAACTTTTAAAATACGGCCTAAAGCATTTTTCTCTGACGGATTGCCCAGGTTTTTCAGCTGAGCTTTTACGCCAGCAGAAGCTGCAGACAGAGATACGAAACGAATTGCACCAATCAGTAAACCGATTAATAACAATGCCGTGATTACGTAACCTGGAGTACCACCCTGGTGGAACTGTTCTGTTAATGTAGCTTCCTGAGTTTTCAGACGCAGTAAGTTACCACCAGTTGGGTCAATATAAACTGGTTTCACTTCGCCAGCAGCTGCGTTCTTGAATGCTTCAGCATCAGCAACAATGTAAGACTCAGGTTGTTTAACCAGAGGTTGCATTTCCTGAGTGTCAGCATTGAATACTAAGTAGCCACCGTCAGAAATCAGGTTGAATGCACCTACACGAGTAACAGAAGCCTGAGCAGAGTTACCATCCAGAGCAACAACATTGCCTTCAAACTTAGCAACTTTTGCAGATTCAGTCATTTCAGTTTGCAGAGCAATCCACAGTTCTTCCAGTTCGCTAATAGTTGGAAGTTCTTTAGCTTCTGACAGTTTTTGCAGCAGTTGTTCACGGCCTTTGTACTGAGCACTGATATTAGACATGGCGATACCACCGATGGTCTCAGTTGCAGCACCACGAACGATACCGAACATCTCACCTAAGGTACCTTGAGCAGCAATTAATTCAGCTTCTTTTGCAGCTAATTTGCCTTCATTGTCAGCAAATTGCTGAGTTAAAGACTTGCCACGGGATTCTTCAGCAGCAAATTCAGCTTTAGCTCTGTTTAATAAAGCTTGCTTGTCAGCGCGGTCAGATAAAAATTCCTGTTCACGTTGCTGATTGATTTTACCTTCAGCAGTGCGTGACTTTTTAACTTGCTCTAACAATTGATCCAGTTTGGCTGTATCAGCAGCTGCAGTTAAGCACACGCCCGCAGACATAGTTACAACAGCTGCAACTACTAAACCTTTAAAAACTTTCTTCATTTCTGCTTACTCCGCTGCTAACACTGGAAGTTTTAACAATTCTGGGGCAGCTTGTTTACCCGCAACACGAATCGCGAACTTGGTAGATTCCAGGTATTCTTGACCCAGAGCTTCCCATTGGCCTGTTGTTCTGTTAAACATCCAGGCTTGTTTTTCATCCAGAGATTGAGCCAGTAAGGCAACGCGACCTACGTAAACGTAGTTCACAGTAATTTCGCCGCCATCAACAGCCAGTTTGTCCGTGTAAGTCACCAGCGCTGTACCTAAATCTTTTTCGATTTGGTAGGCTTCGATCACTAAACGGTACATTTCAGAGGTGTTAACCGCTGAGTTGCTTAACACTGCACGTAAACGGTCAATACGAGCTAAACGGTTCGTCAGGTCGATTGGCATGTCTGCTTTAATGAACGCTTCTAAAGTATCAACCATACGATACATCAGAGGAACGATACCTTGCTTAGTACCTTCGATAGTACCAATTTGCTTGTCAAAAGAAGACAGTGATGCGTTTTGATCGGCAACCAATTTAGCAACGTGGTCGTTGTAAACTTTTAAATTTTCAGTTTGTTCAACTAATTGACGGTACTCAGCCAACAGTTCCTGGCTTTGGTCAAAAATATTGTTGATTTTTTCCTGAGACTGAACTGAAGCACGGATGTTTTGCTGACCCGCTTTCTGAATTTCAGTCAGCTGACTTGCTGCTACTGAGGTGCTGGCCAATGCGAATGCTCCAAACAGAGCAGAAGCAACCAGACTCTTACGAATGTTATTGTTAGACATAGTTCCCAACCAATAATTGCTGATTAACGTAACCTGTTTTTGAAAGGCTATTTTTTGTAACAAAAGATAACCCGGTTAAAGGGTAAACCGCCCGCATCATTGCAGCAAAATCGCGGATTGTCAATATAACAACGACAGTCAACGATGACAGTTTTGTTGCAATTTACTTGCGATTTATACCCATTTTTTCTTAAGCAAAACAGGGGGCATTCCCCTATTAATAATCCATTAATTTTTTTGCTTATTTAATGTTCGGTGTTAATTTTCCCGACTCATACAACTTCACCATTTGTTCAAGAGAAATGGCTTTTATTTTTGATGCGTTACCGGCAGTACCGAAGGCCTGATAACGATCTTTACAAATTTCAGTCATAGCTTTGACTGATTCCTGCAAATACTTACGTGGATCAAATTCAGCAGGATTTTTAGCCATGTAACGGCGAATAGCTCCTGTAGAAGCCAAACGTAAATCAGTATCTATATTGATCTTACGTACGCCAAACTTGATCCCTTCCTGAATTTGTTCGACCGGCACCCCATAAGTTTCAGGGATAGCTCCACCATACTCGTTGATAATAGCCAACCACTCTTGTGGCACAGAAGATGAACCATGCATCACCAGATGGGTATCAGGGATACGGGCATGAATATCTTTAATACGGTCAATCGCCAGAATATCGCCTGTAGGCGGACGACTGAACTTATAGGCACCATGTGAGGTGCCGCAAGCTATTGCCAACGCATCTACACCTGTGGCTTTGACAAACTGAGCCGCTTCTTCAGGGTCAGTCAGCATTTGGTCATGACTTAAGATGCAATCTGCACCTATGCCATCTTCTTCACCTGCTGCGCCAGTTTCAAGCGAGCCTAAACAACCTAATTCGCCCTCTACCGAAACACCACAAGCATGCGCCATATCTACAACCCGACGCGTTATATCGGCATTATAATCATAATCCATCGGTGTTTTGCCATCAGTTCCTAAGGAACCATCCATCATCACCGAAGAAAAACCCAACTGAATCGCCTGTTGGCAGATAGCAGCTGAAGTTCCATGGTCCTGATGCATCACCACTGGAATATGTGGAAATTCTTCCACTGCCGCCAGAATTAAGTGACGCAAAAATGGAGCTCCGGCATATTTACGCGCACCGGCAGACGCCTGCACTATCACAGGGCTGTCTGTCGCATCTGCGGCAAGCATGATAGCACGCATTTGTTCTAAGTTATTGACGTTAAAGGCTGGTACTGCATAACCAAACTCGGCAGCGTGATCCAGCATTTGACGCATTGAAATCAGAGCCATGAGATCCTCTCTCTTTGTGTAGGGTAAGGGTTGTGTTTAAAACCGCTGGCTCTGTTGTCACCTGAGGTGATCTTTAGTTGTACAGAACCTGCGGTCGTGTGCATATCTATTTTTGTAGTTATTTGTAATCTAACAGCTTTAGGTTGAGGCTTTAGCTCGTTGTTCTAAAATTTCCACTGCTGGTAAAGTTTTACCTTCAAGGAATTCCAGAAAGGCACCACCGCCGGTCGAAATATAAGAAATTTTGTCAGCTAATTCATACTTATCAATAGCAGCTAAGGTATCGCCACCACCTGCTATAGAAAATGCCTTGCTATCGGCTATAGCTAAAGCCAAAGCTTTAGTGCCTTGTTCAAAAGAAGCAAATTCAAACACGCCAACGGGGCCATTCCAGACAATAGTGCCGGCATTTTTCAGAATATCGACCAGAGCGGCGCTGCTGTCAGGACCAATATCAAACACCATATCATCGCTGCTGATATCCGCCACTGACTTCGTGGTCGCAGGAGTATCTTCGGCAAAGGCTTTACCTGTCACTACATCTGTAGGCACAGGGATAGAGCCACCATTGGCTTTGGCCTGGGCCATTAAACGTTTTGCTTCCGGAATAAGATCGGTTTCGACCAGAGACTTACCGACCTGATAGCCCTGAGCTGCGATGAAGGTATTGGCAATACCACCGCCGACAATCAACTGATCAACAATACCGGATAAAGATTCCAACACAGTCAGCTTAGTAGACACTTTAGAGCCACCTACTATAGCCACTAATGGGCGCTTTGGATTTTTAAGCGCCGCTGCTAATGCATCTAACTCGGCAGCCAACAAAGGACCAGCACATGCGATTGGCGCAAACTGTGCCACACCATGGGTAGTAGCCTGAGCACGGTGTGCAGTACCAAAAGCGTCCATCACAAACACGTCACATAAAGCAGCCAGTTTTTTTGATAAGCTTTCGTCGTTTTTGCCTTCGCCTTTATTAAAACGCACGTTTTCAAACACCACCACTTCACCGGCATTCACTTCAACACCGTTCAGGTAGTCTTTAACCAGGCGCACAGGCACAGATAAAGCAGCATTTAGATAATCAACCACGGGTGCCATAGAGAACTCTTCAGCGTAGACACCTTCATCAGGACGACCTAAGTGAGAACACACCATCACTTTGCCGCCTTTTTTCAGCGCTAATTCGATGGTAGGTATAGCCGCTTTTAAACGAGCATCTGAGGTCACTTTGCCATTTTTAACCGGTACGTTTAAATCTTCACGGATCAGTACCCGCTTCCCTGTTAAATCGACATCCGCCATCTTAATTACTGACATACCAGACTCCTGTGATTTGATTCAATTTCTATTATTAATTTTAAAAAAGCTCAGACAAAACGCATCATAGCGCGGGTTGTGTCGATCATTCTGTTCGCAAAGCCCCATTCGTTGTCACACCAGACTAAACATTTTACTAAACGTTTGTGGCTGACCCGGGTTTGCGAACCATCGACAATGCACGAATGCGCATCATGATTAAAATCGACGGACACCAGCGGCTCTTCGGTGTAATCCAGAATACCAGCCAGAGCCCCTGCCCTCGCCCGCTGCAAGACCTGATTAATTCGAGTGACATCGACGTCCTGATGCAAAGTGACGCTTAAATCCATAGCAGTCACGTTCACTGTAGGCACCCGTACTGCAATGGCCTCAAAACGTCCGGCTAAATGCGGCAGAATACGCTCAATACCGCGTGCTAATTTAGTATCGACCGGAATAATAGACTGACTGGCAGCGCGGGTACGACGTAAATCACTGTGATAGGCATCAATGACCTGCTGATCGTTCATCGACGCATGGATAGTGGTAATAGTGCCACTCTCGACACCAAAATGCTGATCCAGCACCTGGATCACCGGCACTATACAGTTGGTGGTACAGGAACCTGCCGATACCACAGTCATATCGTCTGTCAGTAAATGCTGGTTAATGCCATAAATCACTGTCGCATCAATATCTGCGTCTGCAGGGTGTGAAAACAAGACTTTTTTTGCACCCGCATCTAAATGCAGCTGCGCATCAGCACGGCTATGAAATACACCTGTACATTCCAGCACCACGTCAACTTCTAATTCGTGCCATGGCAACTGGGCAGGATCAGCCTGACAAAACAAGGCTATAGCATCACCATTCACCAGCAAGCCCTGTTTAGTTTGTTCGACCGGAAAACCAAAACGGCCATGTGAGGTATCGTATTTTAATAAGTGAGCAATACCTTTGGCATCAGCTAACTCATTGATAGCCACCACCTGCACTTGCTCTGCTAAACCGCATTCATAAATAGCACGCAGAATATTCCGACCGATACGGCCAAAGCCGTTAATTGCAACTTTAATGGTCATTGCTATTCAATTACCCGCTTCACACATGTACTGATTAAAAAAACAGGGGCCACAAGGCCCCTTTTCATTTTTACGCTAATAACTCATTGGCAGCTGCAACCACAGCGGCCGTGGTAATACCAAAGTGTTCAAACAGCTGTTCAGCCGGAGCCGATTCACCAAAGCTGTCCATACCAATGATTTTGCCTGTCAGACCCACGTATTTGTACCAGCTGTCTTTAATGCCTGCTTCAACAGCCACACGTTTGGTGACGGCTGATGGCAATACAGACTCACGGTAGGCCGCGCTTTGGGCTTCAAATACATCGGTTGAAGGCACAGACACAACCCGAACCTTACGGCCAGCAGTTGTTAACTGATGGTAAGCCTGCACCGCCAGCTCTACTTCAGAACCTGTGGCAATCAGAATGAGTTCCGGCGTACCCACAGAATCTAACAATACATAACCACCTTTACGCACATCAGCCAGTTGCTGCGCTGTACGAGGCTGTTGCACCAGATTCTGACGGGTAAAAATTAAAGTGCTTGGGCCTTCGGTGCGCTCAATAGCAGCTTGCCATGCCACAGCGGATTCCACTGCATCACAAGGACGCCAGTTCATCAGGTTTGGCGTCACGCGCAATGATGCTAACTGTTCTACAGGCTGGTGAGTCGGGCCATCTTCGCCTAAACCAATAGAATCGTGGGTGTAAACAAAAATAACCCGTTGTTTCATCAGCGCAGCCATACGCACCGCATTGCGGGCATACTCCATAAACATCAGGAAGGTCGCGCCGTACGGGATAAAACCACCGTGCAGAGCAATACCATTCATCATGGCTGACATACCAAATTCACGCACACCGTAATACAGGTAGTTGCCGCTGGCGTCTTCTGCAGTGACGCCTTTAGAGCCAGACCAAATCGTCAGGTTAGAACCTGCTAAATCGGCTGAACCACCTAATAACTCAGGCAATAACGGACCAAAAGCGTTTAAGCTGTTCTGAGAAGCTTTACGGGTAGCGATAGACTGTGGATTGTCCTGCAGATGCTGAATATAAGCAGCGGATTTTTCTGCCCAATCTGCTGGTAAATCACCGGCCATACGACGTTTAAATTCAGCGGCCAGTTCAGGATAAGCTTTGGCATAAGCAGCGAAGCTGTCATTCCAATTCTGCTGAGCAGATGCACCTTTGGTTTTGCCATCCCACTCTTTATAGATATCTTGTGGAATCACAAAAGGAGCATGTTCCCAGCCTAAATACTCACGTGCTGCGGCAATTTCAGCATCACCTAGAGGTGCGCCGTGGCAGTCGTGTGAACCGGATTTATTTGGTGAGCCATAACCAATAATAGTTTTGCAGCAAATTAAGCTTGGTTTGTCGGTGACAGCGCGGGCTTGTTCTATTGCAGCTTTAATCGCAGCCGCATCATGTCCGTCCACGCCAGCAATCACATGCCAGCCATAGGCTTCAAAACGAGCAGGTGTATTGTCAGTGAACCAGCCTTCAACATGACCATCGATAGAAATACCGTTGTCATCCCAAAATGCGACGAGCTTACCTAAACCTAAAGTACCAGCCAATGAACAGGCTTCGTGCGATACACCTTCCATTAAGCAGCCGTCACCTAAAAAGGCATAAGTGTGGTGATCAACAATGGCATGTTCTGGTTTATTAAACTGAGCCGCTAAAGCTTTTTCAGCAATGGCCATACCGACTGCGTTGGTAATGCCCTGGCCTAAAGGACCAGTGGTGGTTTCAACACCTGGCGCATACCCATATTCAGGGTGACCAGGAGTTCTTGAATGCAATTGACGGAATTGTTTTAAATCTTCAATGCCTAAATCATAGCCAGAGAGATGTAACAGAGAATATAACAGCATAGAGCCGTGGCCATTGGACAACACAAAGCGGTCACGGTTAGCCCAGCTTGGGTCTTGTGGATTGTGAATCAAATAATCGCGCCACAATACTTCAGCAATATCTGCCATGCCCATAGGGGCGCCCGGGTGACCTGATTTCGCTTTTTGCACTGCATCCATGCTCAGAGCACGAATGGCGTTAGCGAGTTGTTTACGAGATGGCATCTTCTCTCCTGCTTTATTGACTTTATATGACTTTGATCCAAGGGGTGGGGTTACCCGTATGCACTGCTCTTTTCTGTCTTTAATGGAGTGGCGGCTAAGCGGGTGAACGCTGTTTTTACATGGATACGGCAAAGCTGGGCTTATTTTCACAGAGCATCGACCAAATCGCAAATTTTAATCCATGCCAAAGCAAAGTTTTAACTGCTCTGGCCGATACAACAACAAGCTTTAGCATTAAAGACGTCCGGGCGGCAGAAAGTTCTGGCAATGACCAGAGCCTTTCACTAAAATAGCTGCCCCAAATTACAGCGCCCAGGCGCGATAACAACCAACATGTGGAATACGTAAATGGCACAACACATTTTTACCTCTGAATCTGTTTCTGAAGGACATCCGGATAAAATCGCTGACCAGATCTCTGACGCGGTATTGGATGCCATTTTAGAACAAGATCCAAAAGCCCGTGTTGCTTGCGAAACCTTCGTAAAAACAGGCATGGTGTTAGTAGGTGGTGAAATCACTACCTCAGCCTGGGTCGACATCGAAGAGCTCACTCGCAGCACTATTCGTGACATAGGTTATGTGCATTCAGATATGGGTTTTGACGCCAATTCCTGTGCAGTTTTAAACGCCATTGGTAAGCAATCACCTGACATTAATCAGGGTGTGGATAAGAAAGATAAAGATCCAAGCGAACAAGGTGCAGGCGATCAGGGGTTAATGTTTGGTTATGCCAGCAATGAAACTGACGTATTAATGCCAGCCCCTATCACTTACTCACACCGTTTAGTGCAACAACAAGCCAAAGTGCGTAAAGATGGCACCTTAAGCTGGTTACGTCCTGACGCTAAATCTCAGCTGAGCTTTGTCTATGAAAACGGCAAACCAGTGGGCATCGATGCAGTGGTTTTATCCACTCAGCACTGTGACACTATTTCTACGGCTGACCTGCGTGAAGCTGTGATGGAACACATCATCAAGCCTGTGTTACCAGCAGAATGGCTGAGCAATAAAACCAAGTTCTTTATCAACCCAACAGGCCGTTTTGTGATCGGTGGTCCTATGGGTGACTGTGGTTTAACCGGCCGTAAAATCATCGTAGACAGCTACGGTGGTATGGCGCGTCACGGTGGTGGTGCTTTCTCTGGTAAAGATCCATCAAAAGTAGACCGCTCTGCAGCTTACGCCGCCCGTTATGTGGCAAAAAATATCGTCGCTGCCGGTTTAGCTGAACGTTGTGAAATTCAGGTGTCTTACGCTATAGGCGTGGCTGAACCGACCTCTATCAGTGTAGAAACCTTTGGCACCAGCAAATTAAGCGAAGATCAACTGATAGCTCTAATCCGCCGTCACTTTGATTTGCGCCCTTATGGTCTGATCCAAATGTTGCAGTTAGAGCGCCCGATTTACCGCGCAACTGCGGCCTACGGTCACTTCGGTCGTAACGAATTCCCTTGGGAAAATACCGACAAAGCTGAAATTCTACGCTCTGAAGCAAAAATCTAAGTTTTTGTTTTACAGTATAGAAAAATCTAAAAGGAGAGCTTAGCTCTCCTTTTTTATTCGCCGCCATCCATGGCGCTCACCCTGCGGGCCAGCTAAAGCTGTTAAAAATCGTTCCTGACGATTTTTTTGCTATTTACGGTTTTATCAAAGCAGGATAAGGTAAAACCACAAAAAACAGTCACAGAAGATGACGCTAAAACAACACGGAGTACCCATGACGTCCAGTGCCGTAAAAACCTCCTGGCTCAATCGTAGCCTTAATGCCATAGAACGAATTGGTAATAAACTGCCCGACCCTGCCATCTTATTTGCTTTGCTGATGTTTTTTGTCTGGGGTTTGTCCTGGGCATTATCAGGTGTCACCTTCACCGATATAGATCCCCGCACAGGTCAGGCTTTTCAGGTGAAAAACCTGCTCGAAGGTGCGGCCTTTGCTGATTTTATGGCAAAAATGGTCAGTACTTTTGTTAATTTCCCGCCTTTGGGTGTAGTGTTGGTCGCTATGTTAGGCTTAGGTGTGGCTGAGTACACAGGCTTTATTAACGCAGGCCTTCGTAGCATCTTAGCCGTCACGTCAAAACATTTACTGACGCCTGTGCTTATTGCCGTCGGTATTTTAAGCCATGTTGCAGTGGACGCTGGTTACGTGCTGGTTATTCCATTAGGCGCTGTGATTTTTTATGCTGCGGGCCGACACCCTCTTGCAGGTATTGCAGCTGCTTTTGCCGGTGTATCCGGTGGTTTTGCCGCCACTTTATTTGTGCCCTCCAGCTTAGATCCCTTACTGGCAGGTTTAACTCAGGCTTCAGCCCGTTTATCCGCAGACCCTGCCGCCGCCAGTCTGGTGATTAACCCATTAAACAATTACTACTTCACCACGGCCTCTGTAGTACTGATTGTGATTGTAGGCTGGGTACTGACCGATAAATTTGTTGAACCACGTCTGCAGCAAACCAAAGTCGATGGCGACCCTGAACAGTTACCTTCAATGGAGCCGTTAAATGACAACGAGCGTAAAGGCTTACGCTATGCACTACTGTCTATGCTGATTGCAGCTGCAGTGTTGGTGGCTGCCGTCTGGCCGGAAAACTCAGCCTGGCGTTCCAGTACAGGCGAACTGACCGCCGCCTCAGCACCTCTGATGCAGTCGATAGTCGGACTTATTTTTGTATTTTTCCTGTTGCCCGGCATTGTCTATGGTTATGCCTCAGGCAAAGTGAAAAACCACAGAGATGTAGTGCAAGGCATGAGTAAAGCCATGAGTGGTATGGGTTATTACATCGTTATGGCGTTTTTCTGTGCTCAGTTTATTTTTGCTTTTGGTCAGTCCAACTTAGGTGCTTTATTGGCGATTAAAGGCGCCAATTTCCTGCAACAAATGGATTTCCCGATGGCTGTCAACCTGATAGGTCTGGTGCTACTGACGGCCACAGTCAATCTGGTAATTGGCTCTGCGTCAGCTAAATGGGCTTTAATTGGTGCAGTACTGGTTCCTATGCTGATGCAACTGGGCGTATCGCCAGATTTAACTCAGGCCGCTTACCGTGTGGGTGACTCTTCCACTAATATCATCACACCATTGATGCCTTACTTCCCGCTTATCGTAGTGTTTTGCCAGAAGTATGTGAAAACTACCGGGATAGGTACTTTAGTCGCACTGATGTTGCCTTATTCAATTACCTTATTAATATGCTGGACCAGCTTTTTAATTCTGTTCTGGATGCTGGGCTTCCCTTTAGGTATTGGCGCCAGTTACGTCTACCCTGCCCCTTAATGTCGTTTTTAATGGCTTGTGATGCAGGATCTTGCGTCACAAGCCATACCCAGCCCTGCTTTTGCCTGCTACCATAGGCACTTTCCAAAGTGCTTAAGAAGCTATTTTTATGCGTATTCCCAGAATTTATCAGCCTGGTGTGCTCCCACTGCAACAGGATTTTGCCTTAGCCGAAGATGGTGCCAATCATATAGGCAGAGTGTTGCGGATGCAGGCTGGCGACGAGTTATGTTTATTTAATGGCGACGGCTTGAATTATCAGACTGTAATTACCGCAGTTGAAAAAAAACAACTGCTGGTTAAAGCCATCAGTTCAAGCGAAAACCCGGTGGAATCCCCACTCAAACTGCATTTAGGCCAGGGTATTTCCCGTGGTGACCGTATGGATTTTGTCATTCAAAAAGCGGTTGAATTGGGCGTGACTGAAATCACCCCGCTTTTTACGGAACGTTGTGGTGTGAAACTGGATGCAGAGCGTTTGGCCAAACGCACAGAACAATGGCAAAAAATTGCGATAGCAGCTTGTGAGCAATCAGGTCGTAGTGTGGTGCCAGTTGTACATACTGCTTTGCAGCTGCATAAATGGCTGGCACAAGAGACAAAAGATTTAAAGCTGACCTTGGATCCGTGGACTTCAGACTCCATTAAGACCATAACAGGCAGCCAGGCAATTCGTTTAGTCATAGGCCCTGAAGGTGGTTTTACCGACACCGAAGTGGCACAAACTAAAGAGGCTGGTTTTATGGCCGTTCGTTTAGGCCCACGAGTATTACGCACAGAAACAGCGGCGTTAACCGCCATCAGCGCATTACAGTTACAATTTGGTGATCTGGCCTGAAGCAGATCCAGACAGGAGTGAAGATGATTAAATTAGGCATAGTGATGGACCCTATCGCGGACATCAATATCAAAAAAGACTCCAGTTTTGCCATGTTATTGCAAGCTCAGTCCCGTGGTTATCAGCTGCATTACATGGAAATGAATGATCTTTATTTAATTGAAGGTCAGGCCCGTGCCCGCACCCGTTTGTTATCTGTGCAGCAAAACGGTGAACACTGGTATGACTTTGGTGGCACTCAGGACATCGCTTTATCTGATTTAGACGTGATCTTAATGCGTAAAGATCCACCTTTTGACACTGAGTTTATTTACGCCACTTATATCTTAGAAAGAGCAGAAGACCAAGGCACGCTGATTGTAAACAAACCACAAAGCTTGCGTGATGCCAACGAAAAGCTCTACACAGCCTGGTTTGCTGAACATACACCAAAAACTCTGGTGACCCGTGATGCGGCGCGTTTAAAGGCCTTTTACCAGCAAGAACAAGACGTGATCTTAAAACCTCTGGATGGTATGGGCGGTGCTTCCATTTTCCGTTTAAAGCCGGACGATGCCAATGTCAGTGTGATTATCGAAACCCTGACTGAACACGGTAGTCGTTATGCCATGGCACAGCGCTTTATTCCTGAAATTAAAGACGGAGATAAACGTGTGCTGGTGGTGAACGGTGAACCTGTGCCTTATTGCTTAGCCCGCATTCCGGCCAGTGGCGAAACCCGTGGCAATTTAGCGGCTGGTGGTCGGGGTGAAGCTCGTCCTTTAACCGAAAGCGACTGGGCCATTGCCCGTGCCGTTGGCCCAACCCTTAAAGCTAAAGGCCTGATTTTTGTTGGCCTGGATATTATTGGTGACCGACTGACTGAAATTAATGTCACAAGCCCAACCTGCATCCGTGAAATTGAAGCTGCTTTCCCGGTCAGTATTACCGGCATGCTATTTGACCAGATTGAACTACTGTTAAAGCAGAGCTAGCGGTTAAAACCAAATCAAGCAGAGTCCTAAGGCGGTTATATGGACAATTTTCAGAATCATTTATTGATTGCAATGCCGGGTCTTGATGACCCGATGTTTAAACGCAGTGTCACTTATATTTGTGAGCACAATGCTGAAGGTGCTATGGGTATTGTGATTAATCACCCAATGCCAGTGAAAGTCACCGAGCTGTTAAGTCAGTTGCAGATTGAACACGATATAGAAAGCCGTGCAGCTAAAGCTCATGTTTGTGCTGGTGGCCCTGTGCAAAGTGATCGTGGTTTTGTATTGCATACGCCAAAAGATGGCTACACCAGCAGTATGCGACTGAACAACGACCTGATGGTCACCACATCACGTGATATTTTAGAAAAGCTCACGACAGAAGATGCACCGGAAAAGTTTATTCTGGCCTTAGGTTATGCTGGCTGGAGTGCGGGTCAACTGGAAAAAGAAATGGCAGAAAACAGCTGGCTGATGATCCCGGCCGACAACAACATTATTTTTGAAATGAGTCATGCCGAAAAATGGCAAGGCGCAGCACATGCCATGGGCATTGAAGTCTGGCAATTAAGCCCAGAAGCAGGTCACGCCTGATGAGTAGTAGCGTCACCGTATTAGCTTTTGACTATGGTTTAAAAAGTATTGGCGTGGCTGTAGGTCAAAGCATGACTGGCACAGCCACTATGCTCAAAGCATTAAAAGCTCAGGATGGCATTCCAAATTGGGACCTGATTGAAGCCTTAATCAAAGAATGGCAGCCTAAGTTGCTGGTGGTAGGTTTACCTT
The DNA here is from genome assembly GCA_018815765.1 of Gammaproteobacteria bacterium. Classification (GTDB taxonomy): domain Bacteria; phylum Pseudomonadota; class Gammaproteobacteria; order Enterobacterales; family Alteromonadaceae; genus Pararheinheimera. The sequence goes on from JAHIWM010000085.1 coordinate 17,770, forward strand.
TGAATATGGACGGCACAGAACAGCCTTTTACCGCTCGCGTACATAAATTTGTTAATCGTCTGCATGGCCGTTATGGTCTACAGGTGAAAACTCAGGATGAGCGTTTAACTACAGTAGACGCCCGTTCACAGTTGTTTGCTGAAGGTGGTTTTAAAAAACTCAGCAAAGAGTTGGTTGATAGTTTGTCAGCCAAACTGATTTTAGAAAGCTGGTTTGAAAACGGCGGAGCTTATGGCGATTAAAACCGGCTTCTATCGCCACTACAAGGGCCCTTTGTATCAGGTACTGTCACTGGTAAGGCACAGCGAAACCGATGAAGAACTGGTGCTGTACCGGGCTTTATACGGCGACTTTGGCTTATGGGTGCGACCACTGGAGATGTTTACCAGCAATGTCGAAGTTGCAGGTGAACTGGTGCCCCGCTTTAGTTTTGTTTCAGAGCTGGCGCCTGCAGAGTTGGGCGTTTTACCTGCAACACCCCCTCTCTCCTGATCTGTCTGGACCCAGATCACCTTAACGCCTATAGCACTGAGCCCCGTCCCCGGGGCTTTTTTGTTTTCGCTTGCTACCTTGATAAAACAAGTACTTGTGTCTAAGTTCAGAACATAGCATTTAAGGCGTACTGACATGGAATCAAGTTCTGAACTAAAAGCTCTGGCGCTGGATGCGCTCAGTCACACCCTGCCAACTGGTATTGCAGTGTTAGACAGATCCTTTCGTTACATCAGCATCAATTCTATTTTGGCCGAGTTTAACGGGGTCGCCATAGAGCAGCATTTAGGCCGCACAGTGGCGGAGGTTTTGCCTGCTTTGGCCGACACCATAATGCCACTGCTAGAGCAAGTACGGGATACAGGCAAAGCTTTATTAAACTTCAGCGTGCTCGGAGATGGCAGCAATAACTCAGAACAGTCACAATGGTCTGGTTCCTACATTCCACTGTTTAATATAGAACAACAGCTTTGTGGTATAGCAGTGGTTGCGCTGAACAGCACCATGGATTGGTTTGTGCAACAAACCCGTAAAGATGATTTAGAGCGCCTGCGGAAAATTCTCGACAATATGTTCACCTTTGTTGGTATTTTGTCGCCGGACGGTACCCTACTGGACTCTAACAGCCCGCCATTAGTGCTGGCTGGCTTAACCCTGGATCAGGTCCGTAATAAAAAATTCTGGGATTGCTTCTGGTGGCAGCATGATACTGAATCGTCCAAACGCATAGAAAAAGCAGTGGAAGACGCCAGAGCCGGTATCGTCAGCCGTTTTGATATCACAGCCCAGATGAAAGACGACATCGTCATCATCGATTTTATGCTGGCCCCAGTTTATGACGACAATCAGCAACTGAGCTTTTTGGTACCTTCCGGCATCGAAATCACCAGCAGAAAACGCAGCGAGCAGGAATTGCAGGACAGCGAAACACGGTTTCGCCGTGTGTTTGACAGCACAGCGGATGGACTGGTCTCTATTGATTCTCAGGGCTTTATTACGCTGGCCAATACCAGAGCATTACAGATGTTTGGCTATGAAGCGGGTCAGCTCACAGGCCAGCCTATAGAGATTCTGTTACCGCAACGATACCAGCAGCATCACCCTAAATTACGTCAGGGCTTTATGCTCGCCCCTACCACCAGACCCATGGGACAACACAGAGAATTGTATGCAAAACGCAAAGACAACTCCGAGTTCCCGGTAGAAATAGGTTTAACTTATCTTGAAGGCGATAAAAAAGCCGCTGTGCTCGCAACCATCACCGATGTATCGGCAGCTAAAGCAGCACAGCAAAATCTGCAAGGCATTATTGATGAAAAAACCGCTTTGCTGGCTGAACGCACCTTATTACTGAACGAAGTTCACCACAGAGTGAAAAACAATCTACAGATTGTCTCCAGCCTACTCAGTTTACAATCTCGGGGCGCAACACCTGAACTAAAACAAGTATTGCTGGAGAGTCAGCTGCGGGTTCGCACTATGGCGCTAACTCACCAGTTATTGTACGAAAAACGTGATTTCTCATCAGTCCCTCTGGCTAATTATTTACAGCAACTTTGCCAGTTAGTCAGGCAAACCCTAACCAACGCCGACTGTATCAGCTTTGATTTTTCAGAAATGGATGAACAGATAGTACTGGCTCTTGAGCAGGCTATCCCCTGCGGATTATTAGCGACCGAAATACTGACCAATAGCATTAAACATGCCTTTCCTGACCACCAAAAAGGTAAGGTCACGCTGGCTTTAACACAAAGTGAAAACGGAATAACACTGGAAATAAGCGATAACGGCATAGGCTTGCCTGCAAGTATTGAGTTAGGTCAGGGCAACTCGTTGGGCATGCAATTAATACCAGCCTTTATTTCGCAACTAGGCGCTCAGATCGAACTAAGCAGGCATCAGGGCACCCTCTATTCCATTCATTTTTCATCAACCAGGGAATAAGGTTATGCAGAGTAACATTCTGATTGTTGAAGACGAGTATGTGGTTTCTCTGGACTTAAAAAGTACCCTGGAAGATTTAGGTCACAGAGTGACAGGCACAGTGGCGCGTGGTGAAGATGTGGTGGCAAAAGCTATGGAGTATCCGCCGGATCTGGTGCTGATGGATATTCAGCTGGCAGACAAAATGCGTGGTACTGAAGCCGCTGAACAGTTAAAAAAACAAATGGATGTGCCAGTTATTTTTCTAACCGCTTTCTGTGATGAAAATGTTTTAGAGCAGGCCGAAAAGTCTTTTCCACACGGTTATCTGATCAAACCTTTTGACCGCCGCGAGCTGGAGGCAAGCATTCGCATGGCGCTGATCAGACATCAGGCGGAATTGAAAGTCCGTCGTTCAGAACAGCGGCTACAACTGACATTGAGCGCCGCCAAAATGAGTCACTGGCAACTGGATTTATCCACAGACCAATTGGAAATAGACGGTAACTTTTACGACCAGCAACAGACCTATGCCCTCCCATCAGGAGGTCTTTCACAGTTAAAAGCCATGCTGGCAAGCGATGAACATCAACGCTTATCACGCCTTTTTGCCCGCAAACGGGACTTTAATGCGGTCTTTATGTCAGCTCAGAGCAAACCGCCACGCTACATAGAATTATTTGGACATTTTCAGACCTCGCAGAATCAACACCTGATCAGCGGAATACTGCGCGATGTGACTCACAAACAAAAAGAAGAGCTGCAACTCCGTCAAGCCAGTACAGTTTTTAAAACCACATCAGAAGCCATTTTAGTCCTGGACGAAGCTGGCAAAGTACTGTCGGTAAACCCAGCCTTTAGTCTGGTGACTGGCTACCGTGAAGCAGAAGTACAAGGCCTAGAGCCAGATGATTTTTTGTACCCCCAACAATTGGCCTCCCCTGTTTCTATACGATTGAAGGAATTAAGTTCCAGCCACTGGAGTGGCGAAGTGGAATGTAAGCGTAAAGATGGTGCACTTTTTCCGACCTGGCAGCACCTGTGCAAAGTACGCTCGCCAATGACTAAAGGAGCCATCAGCCACTATGTCGTGATGTTCTCTGATATATCAGCACTGCGGCGCGCCGAAGAAAATCTGGCCACGCTAGCCTTCAGCGATCATCTGACTGGGCTTGGTAATCGTGTGAAGCTTGAGAAAATGCTCAAAACCGAACTGATCCGCGCTAGCAGAAATGAAAGTATGCTGGCTATTCTGTATCTGGATTTAGATGGTTTTAAACTGGTGAACGATACCTTAGGCCATCATGCCGGAGACTTATTACTACAAGAAGTGGCCAGACGCATTTGTCACTTAACACGAGCCGGAGATGTGGCCACTCGCGTCGGTGGCGATGAGTTTGTGCTGGTAGTGCCAGATATTCATCATCCATCCGACTGCCTGCGTATAGCTGACAAAATATTGCATACCTTAGCTCAGGATATTTCATTGCAGGACAATATAGTCAATGTCTCTGCCAGCATAGGTATTGCCTGCTATCCAGATGATGCCACCAGTTACGAGGAACTGCTGAAGTGTGCTGATTTAGCTATGTTCGCAGCCAAAGACGATGGCAGGAACAGATTCACATTTTTTAACCCTTTGATGGCAGAAAAAACCAGACAAAGGGTGCAGATTGAAAAAGATCTGAAAACAGCTCTTTATAAAACCAGCGAGCTATTAATGTATTACCAGCCGATAGTGCGTATCCGCGATCAAGAACTAAGAGGTTTTGAAGCACTGATCCGCTGGATTCATCCCACTATGGGTTTCATCCCACCAGACCGTTTTATTAAAGTGGCTGAACAAAGTAGCTTGATTAACGAAGTTGGTGATTGGGTGTTGCAACAGGTGTTTAAGGATATTGCACAACTCATCAAGCGCTATGGCATGGACATTACAGTCTCTATCAATCTATCGGTACGGCAGTTAGAAGATCAACTGTTGGCAGAAAAAATCAGGCTGTTGGCAACCAAATTCAACGTATCCTTGTCTTTGATTTATTTTGAAATTACCGAAACAGCCCTGAGTCAAAGTCAAAGCTTGCTGAGCACGCTGGAACAGCTGCGCAGTCTGGGAGCCCGTATCTCGGTAGACGACTTTGGTACTGGTTATTCATCCTTAAGCCGTTTGCGTGAACTGCCCATTGATTGCTTAAAAATAGACAGAGCTTTTATTGTCAGTCTGGAGCACGATCGCAGCAGCGCCGAGATAGTCCGCGCCATCTGCGCTTTAGGCAAAGCCTTAGAGCTGACCATTATCGCTGAAGGGGTAGAAACTCCGGCGCAATATCAGATCTTAAAAGACATAGGTTGTGATAAAGCTCAGGGCTATTTATTTGGCAGACCAGGACCGCTGGGTTGAGTGATAAGGGCTGGATAGTTCCAGCCCGACTTAATCATTATCCGTTAAACCCGCCACAGTCACACCAGACAATAAACCCGAGCCTGTTGTGCCTTCCTGCAACTTCATCATCAGACGCAGATCGTTTGGCGAATCGGCATAATGCAAAGCGTCAGCATGGCTGATTTGACCAGCTTTGTATAAATCGTACAGCGCCTGGTCAAAGGTTTGCATACCCAATTCACGGGATTTGCTCATTACCGCTTTGATTTCCCCTATCTCACCACGTTTAATTAAATCGGCAATCAGCGGTGAATTGAGCAGTACTTCAATAGCTGCCACCCGTTTTTTACCATCCATAGTGGGCACCAGTTGCTGGGCCACTATCGCGCGTAAATTCAGTGATAAATCAAAGAGTAATTTGCCGTGTTTTTCTTTAGGAACCAAATGCATAATACGATCAATGGCCTGGTTGGCATTGTTGGCGTGCAAAGTGGCGATACATAAATGGCCAGTTTCTGCAAAAGACAGCGCGTATTCCATCGTATCCTGACTACGGATTTCACCTATTAAAATCACATCAGGCGCCTGACGTAACGAGCTTTTCAGCGCCGCTTCAAAGGATTCGGTATCGATACCCACTTCACGCTGAGTCACCA
>JAHIWM010000086.1 GCA_018815765.1 Gammaproteobacteria bacterium
GCCAGTGCTGGCGAATTTTCTCAGCAGCGGCACGAATAAAAGGCGCGTAGTCAGGGTAATGCGAGATAAAACGTAAATCAGGCAACCAGCGCCGACGCATAAAGTTAGTAGCCAGCTCATCGAAGGTCGAAGCTGAAGTAGAGCCCGAATACTGTGGATACAAAGGCAACACCAACAACTTACGCACGCCCTGCGCAAACATTTTATCCAGCACAGTATCAAAACTTGGGTTGCCATAACGCATAGCAAAATCGACCACCACATTCTGCATGCCTTGTTGCTGCAGTTGGGCAGCAATAGCATCGCTTTGCGCCTGAGTGTTAAACAGCAGCGGCGAGCCTTGCTCGGTAAAGACGGTGGCGTACGCTTTGGCTGAGCGGCGCGGCCGGAATTGCAAAATCACACAATTTAAAATCAGCCACCACAATAAACGTGGCACTTCCACCACACGCGGGTCTGATAAAAACTGCTTCAGATAACGCTTCAGCGCCTTAGGAGTTGGCTCATCAGGTGTGCCTAAATTAGTCAGCAAAATGCCAATTTTGTCGTTTTGTTTATGATCATAGTTGGGGGTGTTGATATAACGCATCGCAGATTAATTACTCTTCTGGCTAAGTGAACTTAGTTTACGTCAATTCGATGTAAAAGGTTTACCAGAAAAATCAGCCGGATAAGCATTTTTCGCAGAAAACTCTGTTGCTGTGCAGTCGCAGGTTAGTTGTTCATAACTTCTAAGAATCTGCAGCAGATTGTATGTAGTCTCTGGTGGTAGTCATATGGCGCAGTTTCATAGAACTGCGCCACTTTTACCTATGGATATGGCGCAGTTCTATCCGCAAATAAACTGTGCTAGTTAGCCAATAAAGGCTTTAGCTCCACCTGAATTTCTTTGGTACTCACCTTGTTTCCTTTTAAGAAGTCTTTAATCACTTCAGTCACTTTAGGCGATGACATAAACAAGTTATGTCCGGCATTCACCACCATCACCTGAGTTAAATTTGTCAGGCCCGCTGTGGCTTCTTTTTGGCTTTGAATATAAGTTCTGCCATCCAATGTGCCTGTCAGCAGCAAAGTTGGCACCTTGCTCTGAGGCAGAGCGCGGAAGTCATCACCCAAATCTAAGCCCGCAACAGCCTTGTTCAATTGTGGCATTGGGAAATTCAGCGCTTTACCTAACAAGGCAGTTTTCGCCTGTTCATTCACCAGCTTTAACCGCGGCTCTGTTATACCCGACGCAATATCCATCGCAAAAGACATGACTCTAAAAGAGATAGGGTCATCGGTGATATAACCTTGTTTCAAAATAGCCATTAACACGTCGGTATTGCCTTGATCTAGCGTTTGATACAGGCTGAGTAACATAGGCACTGCACGGTCTGGATCGGCAATCATGGCTGACGCAAACCCTTGCAGATGACTGCGCTGGAACAGCAATTTAAACTCGCTGCCATCTTCTCGTGGAATGCTCAAAGCAAGAGGCTGTTTTTCAAGTTTGGCATGCACACGGCGGATCAGTTGTTTGACATCCGGATAGGCTTTGGCTGCAGCAGGTTGTTGGTTAATGGCTTGCTGCAAGCGGTCAAAATACTCATCGGTACGGGCCGGATATTTCACGGTTTGATCCAGGCCTTCAGCGCTGGCGATCACCACTTTATCAATATACTGTTCGATGTACTTCAGGCTGGCCAGCGCAAGGTGGCTGCCATAGGAAATGCCCCACAAGGTAACTTTATCGGCCTTAAAATGCTGCCTTAAATCATTCAAATCCTGCACGCTTTCTTTGGTGGTATAACCCCAGACGTCCACGCCTTTTTGGGTCCAGAATTCAACGCATTCTTTGGCCGCTTTTTTATAAAGCTGTTCTACTTCGCTGTCAGTGAAGACTTTAGTGGCTGGCAACTTGTGGCTGGACACACATTCAGGTGTGATATCCGAAACACCGGTGCCACGCTGGTCCAGAGCTATCACATCACCAAACTCACGCAATGCCATAAAAAGCGGAAAACGAAAGTTAGGATGCTTAGCGGCTTGAATACCAGAACCACCGGGGCCGCCGGAAAGGTAAATAATAGGCGAACCTGCTTGTTTTCCTGTGGCAGGAAACCGGATGTATTTCACCGGAATAATGCGGCTATTTGGCTTAGAGCGATTTTCAGGCACCTGAATACTGCCCTCATAAGCAGCTACTTTCTGGCCGTCATTTTCAAACACAATACTTTTTTCATTGGCAAAAACTTGAGGTTGAGTTGTGCTTGCTATCGAAGAGTGCGTGCAACTCAGCAGTAAAGTGGTTATGGTAACTAAGTATCTGAATTTCATAAGTTGATTCCCTTTTATTTGTGCGGTAACTGCAGTCACTATTGCTGCTTCCAGCTGGTTTTTCAGCTGTTAATCTACTGGCGGCAGTCTTTTTTCGGTGAAGGCCGATAAGCGGTAGCAAAGGGTCTATAAGCGGTAAGCTGTGCAACGGGTTTAGGACACAAAGAGTGCCGGGACCCCGAAAGTGCTTAATACAAACAAGGTGTGGAGAGGCTGTTCTGAACTATTTACTACTGCTACTGAAATGCTTAGTGCTTACTGCGATCTGTTGCTGCAACGCGTTGGCTCAGACCGTGATCCCCATTAGCCATAACGAAGTTATAGTCTGCCCGGCCACCACAGACAGCGAGACTCCTCCGGCATTTAACGAGCCCGGCTGCATGACAGTAACGGCCGCTGAAATAGACCCGCAAAACAAAGCGCTCTGGCTAAAGGCTAAGCTTGAACTGCCAGACCAGGTACTGAAAAACGACCAGCCTTATGCCATTTATGTTTACGCCAAAACGTCCAGCCGGGTGTTTTTTAACGGCCACTATCTGGGCCAAAATGGCACGCCCAGCCTGTCGGCCAACAAAGAATTTGCCGGATTAATGGACACCAGCTTTTATCTGCCGCCGGATCTCATCACACAAAAGCACAACGAACTGGTGCTGCAGCTGTCGTCGCATCACGGCTTTTTGCAGCTCAAAGCGCCCATTCACTTTATCGGACTTGGTTCTTATGCATTGCAAGCCGATTCAATCTGGCAAGATAACTGGATATCCCTTATTCCACTGGGTGCACTGATTATGGGCGCCTTGTATTTTGCCGTATCCAGCTTTAACCCCTATCGCAGGCAGTCTCATGTGCTGTTTTTTCTGATGGCGTTTTTCGCCGCCAATCAGCTGCTAGCCGAATTATCCCGCTATATGTTTAGCTATGCCTACCCTATGCACGATGTACGGCTACTGCTGATTGTGTCTTTAGCGCTGGGCTTTGGCTGCTGCCTGTGGGTTTACAATGTGCTCAAGTTTGCAGAGCAACATCGCGGTCTGTGGATTGGTGGCGGAATAGCGTTAACTCTGGCGGCTGTGCTTATAGTTCAAGGCTTTGACACTAAAACCTCTATGGCTATTTTGATGCCAGCGCTGCTTTCCACGCTGCTTATCGCCTATCGCTTAACTCAACAGCAGACCAAAAAATTATGGTTATTTCTGCTGGTGTACAGCCTGCTCAGCGCCGCCATCCAGCTTAGCCTGGGCCGTTTTCACGACAGTGTGTTTTATTACTTGATCAGCCTGGTTTTAGGCTTTTTATTTGTGCAACAGGCACAGGAACTCAGTAAAGAACAAGCCAGAAGAAAAACCGAAGAACAGCAAGTGGCGAAGCTGCAACTCAAGCTGGATCAGCTAAGCCAAAAACAAACGCCGCATAAACTAAAAATCAGCAGTGCCGGCAAAGTCGAATTTGTCTCCACCGACACTTTGGTGTACTGCAAAGCAGCTGGCGATTACACCGAACTGTTTTTCAGCGACCAAAAATCCATACTTTACAGCGGCAATTTAAAAGAACTCGAAACCCAGCTGCCCAGCACCTTTTTACGGGTGCATCGCTCTTACGTGGTAAATACCGACTGTATAGCCGCCTTAGAAAAATCCACAGCCCAGCAAAACACAGCAGCCAGCACAGGTTTTTTACTGATGAACAACGGCGAACAAGTCCCAGTCAGCCGCAGGATATTGCCTATGGTGAGGAGTGCTTTGGGGTGATTTGGCTACACGCAGCGCAAGGCCAACTCAAGTTGGTTGTTCAGGTCGACAACATATGACCTCTTTGGTAATATTTTGTAGACCACTATCTTGGCTTGCGGTTTGGTTGTGAGAAGGTTACCTAAGAGCGAAGTGCGGACATAACGCTTCAATCAACCTATTCATGAGCGATCGCCGTCTTTGAAGCCTTAGCTTTTTCTACTAGCAGATTCTGCATTAACTTCCTGCCTAGTAGCACAAACTCCCTGCCACCGCTTGATGTCAAAAGTACGATACCGGTTTGTGAACCAGGTGAAAAAATATATTCGCAACCAAAACCATCAAGATCGCCGCCATGCCACAGTACGGTTTGCGGATACAAACCTAATTCTGGAGTGGCCTCGAACATACCATAACCATAATTTAAGCCTGGATACAAAGCTGTTGGGTAACTTGCTTGTGTTGAAATGAAAGGTGATATTTGTTTGTTTTTCATAAAACGTTGGTACATGGCCATTTGTTTCACCATTAATTTTGAAAGGCTGGCTGTTGATGAATACAACCCACCATGCGGTGCAAGCAACCCCATGTCCCAAGATTTAGTTGCTACATTCCGATCGTCTTTTCGGTATGGCGTGACGATAGATGATTGTTGTGCAGCCGTCAGTCCAGCGTAGAAACCAACAACACCCAGCCTGTCAGTCAAATATTCTTCAACGAGAGTTTCATAAGGCTTCCCTGTTTTTTCGCTGAGTATGTATCCAATCACGGCATAATTAAAATTAGAATAAGCAAACTTGCTGGCAGGTTCAAACTCCAGAGTTATCGATTTAAGTGCAGCCAATAATTGAGGCTCTGTGTATCCACCTTCCATTGGATCGCCGTCCACACGAGTGACATTGTTAGGGTAGTTAGGAAGGCCAGAGCGGTGACTAAGCAAAGTATCAATGGTAATTTTCCGTAAAGTCGTTTTATCTATTGATGAAAATAATCCAGGGAGTAAATCATCAACATTATCGTCCAGCTTTAATTTGCCATCTTCAACTAAAGCCAGCGTTAGCAAACTGGTGATAACTTTCGATTGAGAACCTATTTGAAACAAGCTGCTTGTAGTCACAGGAGATTTGTTTTTTCGACTGTAAGTGCCATACGCTTTTGCAAATTTAATCTCACCGTTTTTTATTACGCCAACAGAAACAGCAGGTATGTCATGCTCTTTCATAAATGACTTTATTTCTTTTTCCACAAACTCGTAGCCGTTCCCTGCATGAGCAAGACTGGAAAGAATACCAACCACTAATAAAGATACTTTTATAAGATTCACTATACATCCTTGATTTTAATAAAAAATTACATGGCGTACTGAAAAAAATAAACCGTCACGAATGACCTTCAGCATGCACAGACCTTTTCAAATAATATGATTTGAAGATCAACGTCACTAACAGAAATGCTTTTTATACTCGCCCGGTGTACAACCAAAAGCTTTGTTAAATAATCGGATCAGGTTACGTGCATCCTTAACTCCTACTTCCTGACTAATTCGCTGCAAGGTATAACCGTCACATAAAAGCAAACTTCGCGCCTTATCTAACCGCAAATGCAGTAAATAGAGCATTGGCGACATCGCAAATCGAGCCTGGAATACCCGGCGAAACTGGCGTTCACTTAATGCGACTTCTACTGCCATATCGGCCACTGTCAGAGGTTGAGTCAGATTATCAAGAAGCCAATTCTGTAACTTAGTAAAACGCTGCTCCGCGCTATGCTGTATTTTTAAAGGGCTAGCGTATTGTGATTGCTTACCGCTTCGTCGCAAATACATGACGAGCTCTTGTGCTATCGACTGAGCAATGGCAACGCCTAAATCCTGCTCTATAACAGCCAGGCAAAGATCTATACCGGCAGTCATACCACCTGAAGAATAAAACTTGCCGCTTTTCACATACAGCTCTGTCGGATTGACGCGCACTTTTGGATAACGTTTTTGTAAATCCTCAGCAAAGCGCCAATGAGTAGCGAGCGTTAACCCATCCAGCAGACCACTATGGGCCAGCAGATATGCACCTGTACAAATAGATAACAGCTTTTGCGCACTTGCCCCCTGCTCTTGCAGCCACGCTATGAATATTGGATCTGCTGTTAAAGTCCGAGCGCCTGCGCCTCCAGGAATCACCAAATAATCAATTATCGGGCTATCTTCCAGTGTGAATTCCGCGCACAGTTGCAAGCCATTCTCGGCTTTTAAGCTATTTTTGCTTTGTGACAAAGTGAATATACGGTAATAAGGCTGCTGCCCTGCTGCGACCAGGGCTTGATTGGCCTGACCAAAACAATCCAATGCACCTGCAAGATCAAGCGCTTGAATATCTGGATAAATTACAATCCCAACTGCAATCATCATGGTCTCTATTTAGCGAGTATTTACGAACTGTAACACATAGAATAATGTCCAAATTGACATTGAGTTCACATATTCGGCCATTGTGCTTTTCGATTTAATGAGGGAGTTAAGAAAAATTATGGGCATGCGGCAATTTACGCTTTCAAACTTTTGTCTCACCTTTTGCTTATCACCCACTTAAGGCGCCAAATCCTGTTACAACACCCGCCAACTGTGACCACAACTTTCACAACCCACCAAATACTTATCAGCGTCTTTTCGCACTTTGGTTTGTTGGCTATGACACTGAGTACAGGGTTGTTTTAGTGCTGTATTTTTCTGGCAGATATGGCATTTCAGATAGTAACCATAACGACCTGCATGCACCGACAACTGGTCCCAGCTTTGGCAATGTTTACATAAACCGTTGACCAAGGACGCTGTGCTGCTGGCGGCAGTTTTTATTGGTTCTGCTGGAGTAAGCTTTGATTTTTCAACCACTTGCCACACATCCACAGTCTGAATATCAGCCTCTTTAGGGCTGACTGCAGGTTGTGGCTTGGTTGCCCGCACCAGATCTTGCTCTTCCGGCCTTAATTTCAGGTGCTCACTTAGTAAAAAGCTGCAGATAGAATCGAGTTCTTCAGCGTTAAAAGCTGGTCTGGTATCAAACACACGTAGAGCCATGGGCAAAAGTTTGGGCAAACGCATCAGGTCTTTTAACGCATCGGCAATAAACTCGGTTTTCACCAGTTTAGTTGCCACCTCTTTTGGCGCTTTGGATCGGTCGATGATGGCGTCGCTGGAGATAGCACAAAGTACATCGTAACAACGGCCACCTAAACCTAGTTGAATGAGGCCAAGCAAACGGCCCAGCATTTTTTCATGATTATTCGTAAGCACATCTCTAAGCACCTTAAGTTGTAACTCAGCCTGCTTCACAGGCGATGGCATACCCTGCCATTGCTGGCGATAGCTGCGCGACCATTCAGCCTGCGCATTAACCCGCACTTCGCCTTTAATGCTTTTAGATTCAATAACAATAAAACCGAAGGAATAGACAATAAGA
>JAHIWM010000087.1 GCA_018815765.1 Gammaproteobacteria bacterium
CGTCCGGCAATACGGCTTCCACTATATGCTCGGCGTCTGTCAGTGGCGCCACAGCACTTAAGTATTCATGTGGGGTTTGCAGTACAAAGTCCTGCGCTAAATAATCCGGCACTTGCTCCGGATTGACATAACGGGCTTCCAGCTGCAGTGGCTGCTGATTTTCATAATGCACAATCAGCGAAAAAAACACCGGCGCATTACGGCTTAAACCTAAAGCTGTGGCGACAACTCCTGGGCAAGGTAAGCTGGTCAGTTGCACTAGTTCGGCTTTATGAAAATGGCCTCGGCGCTGAATCTCATCGGCAATATTACGAATTTCCAGCAAAGAGGATTGTGACTTAGGTGAGGCGACAAAACTGCCAACGCCCTGAGTACGATACAAAACGCCTTGTTCGGTCAGTTCCTGCAAAGCACGACGAGCTGTCATACGGCTAACGGCAAACTGAGTAGCCAGCTCGTTTTCCGATGGAATACGGCTATGCTCAGGCCAGGCCGCAGTTTCTACCTGACTCAAAATATAATCTTTGATAGCGGCAAATTTCTTTTGCCCAGAACTGTTGTCCATGACTGCTTTAACGCCTGAGTTTTAATGCAAAGAAAAATAGCTGAATTTGGTTGTATATACAAGTTGTTCGGGTAGAATTAATTTCAGCGCTAAAAAACAGGCCAAAAGCCGTGCGGGGGAATGAAATGCAAGTCTTTGATGCAATTTGGATTAATGTCAATTTAGCTACTATGACTGATAATGGTCAGCCTTATGGTGCTATTGCCAATGGCTCTTTGGCTGTCAAAGAGGGTCGTATTGCCTGGTTGGGTCCTCAAACCGAATTGCCAGAAACCGACTTGTTATCCACGCCTTTGTATGATGGCAAAGGCCAGTGGTTATTGCCAGGATTCATCGATTGCCACACCCATTTAGTCTATGCCGGCAGCCGAGCTAATGAATTTGAAATGCGCTTAAATGGCGCTACTTATCAGCAAATTGCTGAAGCGGGTGGTGGCATTAAATCCACTGTAGCGGCGACCCGTGCAGCCAGCCATGAAGAGTTATTTGTGTTGGGTAAACAGCGCTTAAATGCACTTTTAAGTCAGGGCGTGACCACTGTTGAAATCAAATCAGGGTATGGTCTGGATTTAGAAACAGAGCAAAAAATTCTTGAAGTAGCAGCAGAACTCAATCGTACTCATCCTATGGATATTCAGAAAACCTTTTTAGGTGCCCATGCCTTGCCAGTGGACTATGCAGGGCGACCTGATGACTATATGCAGTTGGTGGTAGATCAGATGTTGCCGCAACTGCATCAGCAAGGGTTGGTGGACGCCGTAGATGTATTTTGTGAAGGCATAGGTTTTTCGGTAGCACAAAGCCGGTTGTTGTTTGAAAAAGCCAAAGCCTTAGGCTTGCCTGTGAAGGCGCATGCTGAGCAGTTATCGCATTTAGGTGGTGCCAGTTTAGTGGCCGAATTTAGTGGTTTATCTGCTGATCATATTGAATATTTGCAAGAGCAGGACGTGCTGGCAATGAAAGCAGCTGGCACAGTTGCTGTGGTATTGCCCGGTGCTTTTTACTTTTTACGCGAAACCAAATTGCCGCCTTTTGATCTATTGCGCCAGCATCGGGTGCCAATGGCGATTTCTACCGATTTAAATCCTGGCACTTCGCCTTTCTGTAATTTGCCTTTAATGCTGAATATGGCCTGCACTTTATTTCGTTTTACACCGGAGGAGGCCATAGCTGGCGTGACCCGGCATGCGGCCGCTGCTTTAGGCATGGCCGACAGAGGCACTTTAGCTGTAGGCCAACAGGCTGACTTTGGGCTGTATCAAATCAGTCAGCCTGCAGAATTGTGTTATCAGTTTGGTGTCAGCGCTTTAACCCAACTGGTCAAAGCGGGGCGGGAAGTTAATCTTCGTGGCTTAAGCTAACTTTACAAGGCAGAAAAACAGAGTAATCTTAAGATCTTATCTGATCTTTTGAGTGTTGGCTGTGTCGTTATCTTTTCGGTCTGTTTTGTCTGTTGTATTGCTGACCAGCTCTGCTCCTGTTTTGGCCCAGAGTCTGGTGGGCCAGCCTTTGTTTTATGTTGTTGTGTTATTAACTTTGCTAGTGCTGCTATTCGCAGGCTGGGTTGTGGTACTAAAAAAACGTTTGGCAGAGCAAAAACCGACGCAAAACCAAGCCAAACCCAACGATTTATCCTTCTTATCTTTGCACGATGATACCAGCGGTTTACCTAACAAATTGCAGTTGCAACAGCAGTTTGAACTCTGGTGCCGCAGTCATCCTGATCAAAAAGCCTCTTTGCTGTTATTAAAAATCCAGAACTTTGAACGGGTGAATCAGGCTTTGGGTCATCAGAACGCCAATCTGGTGTTATTGCAGATAGCTCAACGTATCAATGCCGCAGTGCAGCAGGATCAGGAACTACTGGTGCTGGAGCAACAAGGTAAACAAAACAGTAAAGTGGCCCATTTAGGTGGGGTAGATTTTGTATTGTGGGTCGATGCCAGCACTCGGCAACATGCGGCCGAACAAATTGCCCGCAGGTTAGAGCATAATGTACCTGAAGCTTTACTGGTTCACGGTTGCGCCGTGGAATACCAACTGCAAAGTGGTATTGCGCATTATCCGCAGCATGGTGAATTGTTATCAGATTTGATCGAGCGTGCTCATCTTGCGATGCAAAACCGGCAATTGAGCCAGACCAGCACTGTGGTATTTCATCCGGACTTGATCAGCTACAACAATGACAAGCTGGGCTTAATGGCCGAACTACGTAATGCCATTAGTCAGCAACAACTGAAACTGCATATCCAACCACAAATTGCCTTAAGTTCACACCAGGTGCTGGCCGGGGAAGTGCTGGTTCGCTGGCATCATCCACGTCGTGGTTTATTAGGACCCGCTGAGTTTTTAGAGCTGGCTGAACAAATGGGCGTGATCTATCCCTTAACGCAATGGGTGCTGGAGAAAGCAGTGATGACGCTGGCGGAGTTGGCGCAGCAAGAGATTCACTGCAAAATAGCGGTAAACATTTCCAGCAAAGATTTACTGCAGGATGAGCTGGTTGATAGTTTAGAACTGCTGCTTAAACGTTACAAAGTACAACCGTCGCAGCTGGTGCTGGAATTAAAAGAAAGCGCGCTTGTGGCCGAACCTGATAAAGCCATGCGTATGCTCAAACATCTGGCACAAATAGGTGTGGAGCTGGCACTGGACGATTTTGGCACAGGATTCTCCTCTCTGGCTTATTTGCGTGAACTGCCAATCAGTCAGGTGAAAGTGGATTGCTCCTTTATTTTTGACTTACACCGTTCAGATACCCACACCGCTATTACCGGCGCCATTATTGATATGGCAAAAAACATGAATTTTATGGTGGTGGCCGAAGGCATTGAACAGCCTGAAGTGGAACAAAAGCTAATAGCTATGGGCTGCGCCAGAGGCCAGGGCTTTTTATATGCCAAGCCCTTTGCGCTGGATGCCTTTCCGGCCTGGGTGAAGCAGTGGAGCTACAGCAAGGCGACTTACTAAAAATGGGGTCAGATCACATTGTTAACAGTTAACAATGTGATCTGACCCCATTTTAACTTTGTTTTCCGAATAGGAAAGCGCAGACCAGAGCCGTCAAGATCTGACCCGCATCGTTCATACCAGCAGCTAAACCTGCAGGGTGTTGAGCCGGAGCCGCTTCTGCAAGGTGCAGATAACGGCTTTGAATCTGGCTTGCCAGCAAATACACGAAATGCTCTGCTTGTTGCACTGAGACTCCACAACTGTTGTATGCACTGACTGGCATACCGGTAATAGCATCTGTATCCAGCTCTATACCAAAGACTTGCTGCGGATTGCGCTGACTTAACCAGAGTTTAAGCAGTTCTGGCCATGGAGTCTGTTCCCGCACAAATAGTTGCTGATAACTTAATAGATCCACACCAGCTTTTTTAATTTGTGCTAACGAGCTGGCAGAATTTTTCAGTTCATGGAAGCCCATCACCAGATAATGATCTAAATGACCCTGAGCTTTGGCGTAACTAAAGCCATTGCCGCTGTGGCGGCCTTCCAGCAAACGGAAATCGGCATGAGGATCGAGGTTGATACAATTGACGGCCTGCTGCTGGCTTTTAGCTAAAGCACTTAACAGTGGCAGACTATTGTTATGGCCACCTCCTATCACCAACGGAGTTAAACCCGCAGCGAAAATAGCCAAAAGCACAGGTTCCAAACGTAAATCAATCTCTGCACAGAGGCTGCGTAAAGTCGCCAGATCGGCATTTTGACTTTGTTGTTGCAGGTCAGCACAGTCCAGCTCACCCAGCAGCAGTATCTGCGAGCCATCTAAAAATTCGTTGTGCTGTAGGTTAATAAACTTACGGATAAAAGCTTGCCAGCCAAGATCAGAACCACCCTGACCCAAATTCGCGCGAGGCCCTATATCTTCAGGCACACCCAACAGCACAAAAACGCAGCCTTGTTGTTTGGCAGCAGTTAAAGCATCAGTTAAAGGCAACACAGGATCGGCATAACGAAGCATTTGCCCCAAACGGGTTTCACCTTCGCGTAGCTGTTGAAAGGCCGCCAAAGAGGCGGCCTGATAGCGGATTAGAGCATCACTCATCTGTTATTCCAGATCTAAAGGCTCAGGCGACAAAATAATGCCTGTGTTGTCGGCATACAGATGGTCACCAGGTAAAAAGGTGACACCACCAAAATTGACAGGCACTTCGTGTTCACCAAAACCACGATCATCAGCACCGACAGGAATAGCGTTAACTGCCTGAATGCCAATATCAAAGTCTTCCAGTGTATCAACATCGCGCACACTGCCGTAACAGACAATGCCTTCCCAGCCATTGGCTGCAGCGACTGAAGCTAACTCGCCATCAATCAAAGCGCGACGGGAAGAACCACCGCCGTCAATCAATAACACTTTACCTACGCCTGGTTCAGCTAAAGCCTGGCGAATTAAGCCATTGTCTTCAAAGCATTTGATAGTTTGGATCGTGCCACCAAAAGAACGGCGGCCACCGTAGTTGGCGAAAATGGGCTCAACCACATCGATCATGTCGGCATAAAGGTCACATAATTCCGAAGTGTTATATTCCATGTGGTGCTCCAAACTTTAAGTCTTTGATCAAAAACACAGTATACCCGTCTCACCTGAAGCTGCAAGGTTGTTGACAGCGCTCAATCGCCCCAATCACATAGTGGCCTATGCTCATGGGGACTCAATCGTCTGTCGCCTACTTGCAACTCCAGTTACTTTGGCTAATAACCCGTCTCACCTGAAGCTGCAAGGTTGTTGACAGTGCTCAATCGCCTGATTTTTGGGGCAGGATCAGTGTCCGCTATTTTCACTATTATTCAGTTGCTTGATTGTGACTCTGTATTGCCAGTGTTAAGGTGACTTTGCTAATTTAATTTAAGTTGTTTTTTCAGGATCCTGCCTTTGAGCTCAGAGCTGTTAGCCCGCACCTTGTTGTACCTGACGCAGATTGGGTTTGCATTCACCCTTTCTGCCTTACTTTGGTATTATTTCAAGGTTTATCAACGTAATTACCTGAAATCCTGGGCTATTGCTTTTAGCTGTTTTACCTTTTATGTCGGTTTTATTTTAGTTAGCGTATTCTGGCGACCTGTATTTGCTGCTGAGTTATTTGGTTTAGGTGTTAAGTTTTTATACATCAGTTTTTGTTACGCTTTTGCTGTCTGGATCTTGGTTGGGGTCTATGAAGCGGTAACACAACAGCGATTGGCCTCCAAAACTGTCAATCAGTTACTTTTGCTGGTGACAGGTATTTCATTTGTCTCTGTCACTATTTTCCTGATTGTTCCTCAGCTTCAGGACTGGACTCTGTACCTGCAACTCTATATGAGGTTATTACTGATTGGGGCTGCTTTATGTGTGGCCGGGTTTTGGCTTTGGAGTTTAACCAAACAAATTTTTGCGACTAAAGTGGTCGCAAGTGCCATGTTGGCCTGGGGTCTGTTGTTTCTGGCCAGTGCCAGCACAGTCCTTTGGCAGGAAAGCGAAACTGACTACAATCAGATCGCCTTATATTTCAAACATGTGGAGCTGTTAATCCAGGTCATCTTAGGTTTAGGTTTAATTATTTGGTTGCAGGAAGATGAGCGCAGCACCAATCAGCAATTAACAGCAAAAACCCAATATCTGGATAGTCATGACCCTTTAACCGGTGCTTTAAACCGTGATGCTTTGCTACGTGAGTTGTCACTGCTGTTGCAGGCAGATAGCGAATTAACCTTGCTGATGATTGGCCTGGATAGCTTTAAAGTCGTCAACGAGTCCGTTGGTTTAAAGCAAGGCGATCGCATCTTACGCGAAGTGAACCGGCGCTTTGAATCATCTATTGTTAAACCTCTATTAATAGCCAGGACTGGTGGTGATATTTTTGCGCTGGTGTTGGAGGACTGCACTACGGACCGGCAAAAGCTATTTGCCTTGCAGCATCTTGAGCAGCTCATTGAAAAGCCTTTTACTACAGACAATGGCCTGATTAAGCTGACCGCCAGCATAGGTCTGGCTTGTGCACCCCAACATGCCATTGAAGCTGATATGTTGCTGCAAAAGGCCAACATTGCTTTCCATCACTGTAAACGCCAGCAGCAAAGGTGCACCTTTTATCAGCCTGGTATGGAAGAAGAATCAGCCCGGCTACTTAGTCTGGAGAAAGACTTACTGCTGGCTTTGGAACAGGATCAGTTTATTTTTTATTTCCAGCCGCAATGGGACTTACGTGAACAAAAAATTGAAGCTTTTGAAGCTTTGGTACGCTGGGAACATCCACAAAAAGGCTTGTTAATGCCAGGTCAGTTTTTACCGCTTGTAGAGCAGGTCGGGTTAAGTAAAGATCTGGATTTACTGCTGTTGGAAAAAGCAGTCTGCACTTTAGCTGAGTGGAAAAAACAAGGTATTCATATTCCGTTGGCGGTAAATATGTCGCCTGTGCATTTTCAGGTTGATGGTCTGAAAAGTCGTATTCAGCAGTTGTTATTAAAGTATCAGGTATCGCCAGCCGTGCTTGAGCTGGAGATCACTGAAAACACTGCTATGGGTGATATGGAAAAAGGCTCTAACTATATTAATGAGTTGCAGCAAATGGGGATCCGGGTTTCTATTGATGACTTTGGTACCGGTTACTCGTCTTTGGGTTACTTACGTAAAATGCCGATCGACAAAATTAAAATTGACCGCAGTTTTGTCACAGATATGGCCGCTAACGATTCCGATATGATGATAGTCAAAACCATGATCACGCTGGCTCATGGTTTGGGCAAACGTATTCTGGCTGAGGGCGTGGAAACTGAAACCCAATTGCAGTTGCTGCGTACTTTGGCTTGCGATGCTATTCAAGGCTATTTATTGGCCAAACCTTTACCCGAAGCAGAGGCTTTGGCTTTACTGAATGGCTGTGTTTTATCCCGATAGTTGGTTATTTTTTGTCATGTTTTTGTCACTAAGGCACTTTAAGCTAGAACCAGTCAAAGTAATACGGCGGGTGGCTTATGTGGTTACAAAGGCTTGGGTCATGGGATCAGCGCTGTTTTCTGGCACTTTTCAGCAGAAGCGAACGAAAGCGCATCCATCAATTTAGTTTCTGGTGTTCAAAAACCGGTGACGGCCCTTTATACCTGCTGTTAGTTGCTTTGTTGTTTGCTTTAGAACTGACTCACGCCAGCGCCTTTACCGAATTGCTGTTACTGAGTTTTGCCATTGAATTGCCGTTATATCTGCTGTTAAAAAACTCAATCCGTCGTCAGCGTCCTTATCAGTTAATGGCTGGTATGATGCAAGCCCATATCGAAGCCTCAGATAAATTTAGTTTACCGTCCGGTCACACGGCCGCCGCTTTTGTTGTTGCAAGCACCTTATTGTGTTTTTATCCATACTGGGCCTGGTTGGCCTTTAGCTGGGCTGGTTTGATTGGCTTATCGCGTATCCTGTTAGGGGTACATTTTCCGCTGGATATTTTGGCGGGTTCTTCTTTGGGTGTGTCCAGTTGTATGGTCGCACAACAAATCCTGCATTAATTCTGCAATTTTTACTAAATATTTCATATTTAGGCTGGTAAAAGTCCTCTGCCTTTGTATTCCCTCTCTATAATTAATAGTAATTTTCATATCCCCAACTGATTCAACTGTTTACGCAGTTATT
This sequence comes from Gammaproteobacteria bacterium, assembly GCA_018815765.1. GTDB lineage: Bacteria > Pseudomonadota > Gammaproteobacteria > Enterobacterales > Alteromonadaceae > Pararheinheimera. Next base: position 8,178 of record JAHIWM010000087.1, read on the forward strand.
TTTGGAGTACCCTCTATGGCCTTTTTACGTCAGTTTTCCATACGTCAGCGTTTATTGCTGAATGCTATTACTGTGGCCGTGTCGATGTTAATCATGTTGGGGTTGCTGCTGTTTCAAAGCGGTCAACTGACGAAGTTGGCTGAACTGCGGCTTGAAGTGGAGCAACTCAATCTGAACGTGCTGCAGCTGCGACGCAGTGAAAAGGACTTCTTATTACGCTCGGATATCGAGTATCAGCAAAAGTTTAACCAGACTGCAACTGAACTGAATCAAAAAGCCACTTTGTTATCTGAAGGGCTGGCGGCGCAGGACATAGATACAACACCATTAAACTCCTTCACAGCTTTTACCAAAAGTTATCAGGAACTATTTAATCAACTGGTGCAATTATCAGAACAGGTTGGTTTAGACCCACAGTCTGGTTTATATGGCGAATTAAGGGCTAAAGCGCACGAACTGGAACAAGCTTTTAAAGATACTAACGATTTGTTACTGACGACTCAGTTACTGCAATTACGCCGTGCCGAAAAAGATTTTATGCTGCGGCTGGACATTAAATACCTTGAGAGTTTTAACAAAGGTTTTGCCGAATTCCGTAACCAAATTCAAAGCAACATCAGTGATACAAGCCAAGCCCTGAAAATGCAGCAATTGGCCGACGCTTATAGTGTGGCTTTCGTACGTTTAGTTGAAGGCGAACAAAAAATTGGTCTGGCGCACGATCAGGGGCTGATGGGACAAATGCGCGAAGCTATCCATCAAACCGAAGAAAGTCTGGAGTTAATGTCAAAACGGACCGAAGAGGCGGTGAATCAAGCCAGTTCAGCCAGCCAAACCTTGGCCATCAGCTTGTTTGTTTTAGTGCTGGTGCTGGTGATAGCGCTGGTACTGATGACCAGCAATAGCATTTTGCAACCTATCCAAAAAGTTTGCGCCACCATAGGTTTAGTGCGTAAAGACAA
>JAHIWM010000088.1 GCA_018815765.1 Gammaproteobacteria bacterium
CAGTTCGCCTTTTTCGACTTGCTCAACAACAGCCAATTTGAAGGCAAGGGAATAATCTTTCTGTGAACGCTTAATTATTGAATTCATGACACTCTCCAAATTCAAGGATAAAAAGTGTCAACGTTATTTAGGACGGGTCAGTCTATCAAATTAAGCCTCTGACATCAGAGGCTTTTTTTATGTCATTTATTTCTATACAGAATCTGAACTGCTGCTTCTTTTCCTGAACTGCGCCGCTTTATGCCTGTTGCCACATAAAGCCATGCTGCACCAACGGCGTTTGTGGGCTTTGGTTCTATCGTAGAACCACAAAACACAATCGGGGTGCTCACATTGTTTGACCAAATCAAAGTTGCCTTCCACCAATAATTGCGCAACAGCCTCTGCGACAGGGCCAAGTAAAGAGCCCATACTGTCAGTGTGTGAGACACGGCTTAACGTCAGCTTGCCCTCTGCATCCCTTGCCAGATGAGGCGCAGTATCGAAAGCGTGCAGATACTGATTTAACTCATTGATATCCGGCGTTTTCTCTTCTTTAAACTCTGTTATTAGCTTACGTGCCAATGTGCGTAGAGTTTTGGCTTGGGTCAGTAATTCAGTCGGAGCCAATGAGCTGTTTTCCGCTGCCGGAGCTATACCGTAGCGTGCCAGCCATTGCAGTACCTCCGCATCACTGTTCCAGAATTCAATAGCCTGATCATTGTCACGTGCTTCTGTATTCAGCAAATCCATTGCCAAATGATCGCCAAGCATAGGCGCACCAGTTTGAGTTTCTTCGTGAAGAATTGCTGAAATTGCCATAAGTAACCTTTTAAAATTGATTTGACAGGTTACTTTTATTCGGCCAGACTTGCTTTCAGTAACCATTTAAATATGATTATATGGGTTACTGAGTGATATTGCCAACCTTAACTTCACGGAGTAACCATGAATACGAAACAAGTACTGCTCGCAGCTGCAGCCTTAGCCACCTCTGTTACTGCCACTGCTGCAGAGGATAAAACGCTGGTACGTTATCAAAGCCTGGATGTGCAGGGTGTGAATGTGTTTTACCGCGAGGCGGGTTCACCAGAAGCGCCTACAGTATTGTTGTTGCATGGCTTTGGTGCTTCGTCTTATATGTTCAGGGATTTAATGCCAAAACTGGCAGAAAAATATCATGTGATTGCACCGGATCTGCCGGGGTTTGGCCAAACTACGGTTAAACCCGGCGTTAAATTTAACTACAACTTCGACAATCTAACCTCTGTTATTGATGAGTTCACAGTGGCTAAAAAGCTCGAACGTTATGCGCTGTACGTGTTTGATTATGGTGCTCCGGTGGGTTGGCGTTTGGCGGTGAAAAACCCGGACAAGATCACGGCCATTGTCAGTCAAAATGGTAATGGCTACGAAGAAGGACTGAGTGAAGGTTGGGCCGATATGCGTAAAGCCTGGGCTAACCCTACGGCGGAAAACCGTGAAGCCCTGCGTAAGTTCAACACCGCAGAGATGCTGAAGTGGCAATACACCGAGGGTGTGCAAGATACCTCAGTGATAGCGCCTGAAACTTATCAGTTAGCTCATGCGGCTATTGAGCGTATTGGTGTTGAAGTGCAGATGGATTTACTGCTGGACTACGGTAGCAATCTGAAGCAATACAGTCAGTTGCATCAGTTTTTTCGCAGCAAGCAGCCGCCTTTATTAGCGATTTGGGGTGAAAAAGATCCATTCTTTTTACCAGCTGGCGCCAAAGCCTTCCAGCGTGATAATCCAAAAGCCCAAGTGCAATTTTTGAATAGTGGTCACTTCGCTATTGAAACGCACGGTAATGAAATAGCAGCAGCCATGCTGGAGTTTTTGGACCGTAGCATCAAGCCTTAACGCTGAGCACCAAAGCGACAGCGGGCTACATGCCCGCTTTGATGATCTTAATCAGCAGTTTTAGTAGTGCCAGTCATTTTCTCCACCAGATAATCAACAAACACCCGTATTCTGGCTGGCATAGTGTGACCACCAATAAAAACCGCGTGAATGGCCTCACGGTCCTGCGGATTGTACTCTTCAAGTAAAGCCACAAGTTGACCTGTTGCCAGTGCTTGCTGCACATGAAAACGGCCGACACGGGTAATACCTATACCTTGCAGGGCCAGTTCAACCAGAGTTTCGCCATTGTTAGCCATCACATTGCCACTGACTGCGAGCATATAATCCTGTTCATTTTCACGAAATGGCCAGCCCGGCTCCAGTCGTCTAAAACTGAAATCCAGGCAATTGTGCTTTGTTAAATCAGCAGGCGTTTGTGGTACTCCGGCTTTGGCCAGGTATTCAGGGGATGCAAGCACAACCCGGCCTGTTTCACCCAGTCGACGGGCATGCAGGCCGCTATCAGGTAACTGCCCAAAGCGTATAGCTACATCAACCTGGCCAGCCTGAACATCGCGGATTTGGTCTGAAACATCGATTTCAATGCGGATATCCGGGTAGCGTTGTAAAAACTCTTTTAGTAACGGCACTATGGTCAGGCGGCTATGCGCCGTTGCTGTGGTGACTTTGATAGTGCCACTTGGACTGCCTCTGCTGGCAATACTGCTTTCTGTATCTTCTAAATCTTTTAAAATTCGTCGGGCGGCAAGCGCGTAAGATTCTCCTTCGCTGGTTAAACGTAGTTTGCGGGTGCTGCGCACAATAAGCCTGACCCCCAGACGTTTTTCCAGACGAGTCATAATACGGCTGACTGCGGATGGCGTGAGATCTAATTCTCGGGCTGCTGCACTTAAACTTCCCGTGCAGGCAACGGATAAGAAGGTTTCCATTTCAGCTGTTCGATCTGTTTTTCCTGTCTTTTCAGCGCTCATTTGTGACTCCGAGGCAAAACTGAATGTATCCTGCGCTACTTTTTCTGGGTGTTGTGATTGTTTATATTCCTTAGCATCACAAATTAGCGAGACTTTGTATGAAAATCAATATTCCTTTACTGGCTCTTGCATTGGGGGCTTTTGGTATAGGTGTCACCGAGTTTTCCCCTATGGGGATGTTACCTGTGATTGCCAATGACTTAGCTGTTTCTATCCCAACAGCTGGCATGTTAATTAGTGCCTATGCCTTTGGTGTGCTGATTGGCGCACCTTTGATGACCTTAGTTTTTGCCAATATGAGCCGTCGCAACCTGCTGCTGTTATCTATGGGGATTTTTACCCTGGGTAATCTGATCTCCGCTATGGCGGATAGCTACAACCTGTTGTTATTTGGACGTATTGTCACGTCATTTAATCATGGGGCTTTTTTTGGGGTTGGCTCTGTTGTTGCTATGAGTATTGTGCCGCCAGAAAAACGCTCTGGTGCCGTAGCAGCTATGTTCTCTGGCTTGACGATTGCGACTATAGGCGGAGTGCCTTTGGCTGCTTATATTGGTGAAGTGATTGGCTGGCGTCCTGCCTTTTTTGCTATGGCTGTCATAGGGTTAGTTACTATGCTGGCGCTGCGCTTGTCATTGCCGCCACTGGCGAACGAAGGTAAAGCCAATGTGCGTAATGAACTCAGAGTGTTGGCCAAAGGCTCGGTGTTAGCGGCTTTGTTGTTAACAGTGGTTAGCTCCAGTTCAATGTTCACAGTATTCACTTACATAGTGCCTATATTGCAGGATGAAACCCATGCATCAACGGCTTTTGTCACCTCTATGCTGGTGTTGTACGGTACAGGTTTAGCGGTAGGGAATTATTTGGGTGGCCGTTTTGCCGATCGCTCGCTGAACTTAACTCTGATCAGTTCTTTAGTGGCTGTGACCCTGTTGTTAGCTGTGTTCTCCATGGTGCTGTCATCACAGTTGCTGGTTGCGCCTTTGATTTTCTTATGGGGCATAGCCAGCTTTGCGCTGGTGCCGCCACTGCAGTCCCTGGTGGTACAAGAAGCCAAAGAAGCGCCAAATTTAGCCGCAGCTATGAATATAGGGGCTTTTAATCTGGGTAATGCTTTGGGCGCAGTGCTGGGGGCCGCCATTATCAAAACAGGTTTTGGCTTAGGTTATGTGCCTTTGGCAGGTGCTGGTACAGCTTTGCTTGGACTTATTATGGTGTTCTTGTTTATGCGTAGTCGTCAGCAACGCAGCCAACAAAGCCCGGTCCCGGCTTGCTAGAACACTGATCCCAAAGGTACCGCAGCTACTTTCAGCTGCAGTACCTCTGGGTAAGACCTCGGATTTGAGCTCAGAATCTTTACCTGTGTCACTTCAGGCTTTTTGCAGCTGCTTTCTCCACAAGGCGGGAGATAAGCCAGTTACCTTTTTAAAGATGCGCTGAAATGCAGCAACAGACTGATAACCTGATTGTTCGGCTACTGCATCGACAGATAAATCTGTTTCTTCCAGACTTTTTGCTGCTTTTAACATGCGGATTTCAAGAATAAATTCGGCTGCAGTTTTGCCCATAGCTTGCTGAAATTGTCTGACGAAGGTGGTTCTGGACATAAAACACAAAGACGCCAGCTGCGGCAAAGAAAAGGGCTGTTCTGGCTGGTCTAATATCGCCATCAGCGCTGGTTTGAGCCTTGAGTTTTGTGAAAGTTTTAACAGGCCTGGTTCTTGCGCTGGTTTTTGATAGGCATTACGGATCACCAACCCAAACAGTGCGCCTGATAAATGGTCCAATATGATTTTGCTGCCCGCTTTTTGATCCGCAGTTTCTTCATGCATCAGTTGAATAAGCTTATGCAGCCGAATGGCGTCGTCCGTTACCGCCTCGTTTTTTGTGATATCCGTATGCAGAACCACGGTCGTCGGCAAATAGTTGCTGATCAAACGGTAAGATAAACGTGGCAAGGTGAAGCGCCCACATAATATCTCTACCGAATAATGGCTGTCGTTTGTAATGATGGTGATGCCTCCGGCACCCTGCTGAATAGTTTGAGCTTTCAAAGCCGGATTGCCGTCATACAACTTATGGGCTTGCCCTGCAGGAAACATCACTATGTCCCCTTCGATCAACTGGTGCGAGCTTGCGCCTTCCACGTCGAGCTGTGCCTGACCTTTGAGCACAATATGATATTGCATCACCTGTTCAGGGGCATTGCTTTGTTCCATGTGCCAGGCAGGACCAAACTGGCAACGAATATCCAGACTGCCACGAACAGGGGTTACTGAGAGCAAATGTGAAATTATATCCATATGGTACTTTTGAGCATTTTAGTCATACTTTTGAACATTAATCATATCAGTTTCCTGCCTTACTATAACCACATGGCAGCAAATCAGCCAGCCATCAACATCATTCATTCAGGAGCTACAATTATGACTCGTTTACACACTTTACAAGTAACAGAAGCAACAGGTGATCTGGCCGGTATTTTCTCAAACATCAAAAAAGCGGTAGGCATGGTGCCTAATGCGTACGCGACAATCGGCACTCAAAGTGCAGAGGCTTTGCTGGCGTTGTTGTCAATGGATCAAACCATAGGCAAAGGTACTTTAACTAAAGCTGAGATTGAAACCATTAAGTTGGTGGTCAGTGAGATTGCAGGTTGTGATTACTGTGTTGCTGCACATACCATGATTGGCAAAATGGCTGGTCTGTCTTTAGAGGCGACGAAACAAATCCGTTTGGGTGCTCCTACCGGTGATGCCAAACGTGATGCTTTAGTGACATTTGTCCGGAAAATCCAGTTTTCTGTTGGTACTTTGGCAGCCGAAGATCTGGCTGAATTTCTCAGTGCAGGCTTCACGCAAAAACAAGTGGTTGAAATTTCCTTTGTGATCTCGGCCATTACCTTTACCAATCTGGTCAATCGTATCAACGATACAGTGCTCGACTTTCCTGCTGTTGCATAATGTGATGGAAGTTGGTCAATGACTCCGGTAAGTCTTAGATCAAGCAGCCTGATAACTCAGGCTGCTTTGCTTCGTTAAAGCGTTGGGACCGGCTGAGAAAAAGCCGCCAGCATATACACCAGCGGTGCATTCCAGTTGATGGTGACTTCGTTGCTGGCATAGCTGCACCAGTCATCGGCATAAGATTTAGCTGGTAATGTGCTGTTGTACTTACATTTATCCTGCTGCCCTGGTTGTGCGCCCCCAGCCAACCAACCCGGCACTGGTGCTTTGATACCGTCAGCTTGCGAAGGGCGGTGATGGATATGCTGTGGACTTTTAATGCCAAACCCTGTGACATAAGATAAATCGAGTGGATTGCGGCCCAGCACATAATCCAGCAGGCCTTGCATTGCCTGCACATAACTGGCTTTCGCAGTGATCTGGTTAGCTTTGTACAACAAGATGGCTTTATTCATCGCCACCGCATTACTGCCCCAAACAAAATCCTCTGGCTGCATTGCCACTTTATAAGCTGAAGCCTGATGCTGAGCTGCAAACTGATCGGCCACTGCTGTAATAGCGCTGAACACCAACTGGCGCTGCTCTGGCTTCAGACGATTTGCTTCCTTTGCCAAAGAGAAATAGCCCAAAGCAGCGACCGAAGCCCATGAAGGGGTTTGTACTGGCTGAGCCAGCTGGAAAAACTGCTGCAGATAAGGCTGTTCACCTGTCAGTAAATAAAGTTCTGCCGCAGCCCAGGCGAATTCGTCTGTCAGATTTTTATCGCCATAAGCGCCTGTGCTGACATCTGCAGGTTGTTGATAGGGAATATCGGGATTTTTACTGGCCCACTGCCATGCCAATATAGCTTGTTGCCTGAACAAAGCCGCTTTACCTGGTTGCTCTTTATCAAATTCGGCCATTACTCTGCTGGCTTTGGCCATTACAGCAGCAAAGTTTAAAGCGGCTGCAGTAGTTTTTTGCACCAGATAACGTTGTGCTACTGCCTGGTGTGGCATAACGGCGCCTTCAAAATTCAGTGTCGTCAGTTTATGGTAAACACCACCGTCAGCAGGATCTTGCATGCTGTTCATCCAGTCCAGATTCCACACCACTTCATCCAGCAAGTCCGGCATGCTGTTGCCAGATTCAGGAATAGTCCATTGCCGCTGGCGGTAAAAGTCTTTGAAATCTGTCCAGGCGTCTAACAAAGTAAAAGTACTGATACCGGAATTCACTATGTATTTGTTGTAATCACCAGCGTCATACCAACCTTTGGGTGATTGAACTACAGTACCTGTCGGCCTGCTGGCTGAAGCTGCAGAGGCATGTATTTTAACCTTGTCATCCGGGTGTCCGGCAGATCTGGCCCAAACTCCGGCATAAGCAGGATCCAGTTGCTGTGAGGCGCGATTAAAGTAATAAGCTTTGATAGCCGCATCATGCAATTGGGCATAAGGTTGGGCTGAAATCTGCAGTTCAACTGCTGTGAATCCCGCTACTTCCAACCGGTAACTGCCATTAGTTTGTACTTGAGTGAAATCGACAATACTGACGGCTTCACCTGCCGGAGCCCAAAGCTGAGCTTCCGAACTTTGGCCCTTAAAGACAATCTGGCCTGATGGCAAGGCGACCAACTGAAAAGTGTGCTGGCTTTTCCCGGGGATCAGCGCCAGTTTTTGGCCCTGACTCTGGTAACCACTTTGATTAAACTTAAGCAAAGCTGCTGGCTCTGCAGCGCCGCAACTGGCGGCAGAGGCAAAGCAAATAACAGAAAAAGTCAGGCGCATAACAAAATCCTTTCTCAGGGAGTCAGACTTCAACCTTGTTGCCCCAACAGGCTGGATAGGGTTGAAGTCTTTGTTTTTTTCTGGGGTCTATGCCAGAATCTTGTTCGCTATTACTTCTGCATTAAAGCCAAAATAATCCAGCAAGGCAGGGCCTGGCGCTGATTCGCCAAAGCTGCTGATGCCAATAATCAGGCCTTTTTTACCAACGTATTTGTACCAGAAGTCCGGGTGAGCTGCTTCTATCGCGACAATTTTCGCCTGCTCAGGTAAGACCGAATCACGGTAAAACTCTGATTGCTGGTCAAACAAAGTGGTGCTTGGCATAGAAACCACATTCACTTTTTTACCGGCAGCACTCAGTTTGTCGGCGGTATCGCACGCTAGTTGCAGTTCAGAGCCAGTGGCTATCAGTACTATGTCAGGCGCTGCGCCACAGTCTTTTAAAATATAACCACCTTTGCTGATTAACCTGATTTGTTCTGAATTGCGCTGGAACTGACGCAGATTTTGCCGGCTGAATACCAAAGCTGAAGGCGAGCTTGTGGTGGTTAAGGCCGTTTTCCAGGCTACTGCTGTTTCGGTTAAATCGGCAGGCCGCCAGGTCACCAGATTTGGCGTCGTCCGTAAGTTCGTCAGCTGTTCTATTGGCTGGTGGGTTGGGCCGTCTTCGCCCTGACCTATGGAATCATGAGTAAAGACATAAATATTCGGTAGCTTCATTAACGCCGACATCCGTACTGCATTGCGGGCGTATTCCATAAACATCAGGAAAGTAGCGCCGTAACAGCGGAAACCACCATGAGCCGTGATGCCATTCATAATAGCGACCATGCCAAATTCGCGTACACCGTAATAAATATAGTTGCCTGAGCTATCGTCTTTGCTCAGGCCTTTACTGCCTGACCATAAGGTCAGGTTAGAGCCTGCCAAATCGGCAGATCCACCTAACACTTCAGGCAGCAGTGCCGCAAAGTGAGCGATACAGAGCTGTGATGCTTTGCGACTGGCAATATCCTGTTGTTGGTTCTGGCAATGGTCGATAAAACTTTGAGTGGCAGCTTCAAAATTAGCCGGTAACACCCGGTTTATGACACGGCGTTGGTATTCAGCAGCCAACTCTGGGTATTCTGCTTTATAAGCGGCAAATAGCTCTGTCCAGTGTTGTTCAAGCGCTGCACCTTTGGTTTTGCAGTCCCAGGCTGCATAAATGTCGGCCGGAATTTCAAAAGGAACATGCGACCACAACAGGAATTCACGGGTTTTAGCTATTTCGCTGTCGCCCAAAGGTGAGCCGTGAGAGTCATGAGAGCCGGATTTATTCGGGCTACCAAAACCTATAATAGTTTTACAGCAAATCAGCGTGGGTCTGTCTGTTTCTGCCTGAGCTTGTGTGATGGCATCGGCAATTTGGGCCGGGTTATGGCCATCCACCCGAATAACCTGCCAGCCATAGGAGTGAAACCGTGCTGGTGTGTCGTCGGTAAACCAGCCTTCGACATGGCCATCGATAGAAATACCATTGTCATCCCAAAAGGCGATCAGTTTACCCAGGCCTAAAGTGCCAGCCAGTGAACAGGCTTCATGAGATAAACCTTCCATCAGGCAGCCGTCACCAAGGAAACAATAAGTAAAATGATCGACGACTGGGTAATCAGGCCGGTTAAATTGTGCTGCCAGAGTTTTTTCAGCTATTGCCATCCCCACAGCATTGGCAATACCAGCGCCCAAAGGACCAGTGGTGGTTTCAACGCCTGCTGTGTAACCCAATTCAGGGTGACCAGGGGTTTTGGAATGCAGCTGACGGAAGGACTTTAAATCCTCAATAGTCAATTCATAACCCGTTAAATGCAGCAAGGAATACAACAACATAGAAGCATGGCCGTTACTCAAAACAAAACGGTCTCTGTTGCTAAAGGACGGATTAGCCGGGTTATGTTTTAAGAATTGCAGCCAGAGTACTTCGGCAATATCGGCCATGCCCATAGGTGCGCCGGGGTGGCCTGAATTGGCTTTTTGTACTGCATCCATAGCTAAAGCACGGATGGCATTAGCGCGGGTTTTATGATCAGTTTGATGATTAGAATGCATGGCAATATCCTAAGACTGTTGGTTCAGGTTTTGTAACAGTTGTTCCAGCTTGCGCTGATCCACTGCAAATTTGCGAATACCTTCGGCCAGCTTTTCAGTAGCCATGGCGTCTTCATTCAGTTGCCATAAAAATTCAGCCTGACTCAGCGCTTTTGGCGTTGCAGGGCTTTGATTGGTAAGCGGCTGCAGGGCGGCGGGCAAAGGGTCAAAAGAGTCTTTTAATTGCAGTAACAAGTTAGGTGCTATCGTCAGTAGATCACAACCCGCCAGTTGGCGGATTTGCTCCACATTACGAAAGCTCGCACCCATCACCACGGTCGGAATACCATGGTTTTTGTAATGGTTATAAATAGTTTTGACTGACAACACGCCAGGGTCTTTGTCGCCGGAAAAATCCTGCTCTGGCTGATTTTGTTTGTACCAGTCCAG
>JAHIWM010000089.1 GCA_018815765.1 Gammaproteobacteria bacterium
AATCTATTGAGTCGTTAAACATGGCGCTGGAAATGTACAAAGGCACGCTGATTTTTGTCAGCCACGACCGTGAATTTGTATCCTCACTGGCGACCCGTATCGTTGAAATGACAGACAGTGGCGTACGTAACTTCGCTGGTACTTACGAAGATTATTTAGTACAGCAAGCTGAACTTGCTGCTCGTTCGTAATTCGTACCCACCTGAACAAAAGAGCCGGCTTCTGCCGGCTTTTTTATGTCTGCAGTCATGCCATTACAAATTTGTAGCATAGGTATGCAATCACACTGAATTTTATCATTTGTCTTGTTTTATGCCATCTTCGATCCCATTGATCTATATCAGCTTATACCTATGGATATTTGAGCGCCTGGCGTGAATTGTGATAGGGTATTTGAATTCTTTGCCGCAACACGGAGTTTCTTATGAAAATTAATATTGGTATTGAAGACGACGATCGTAAAGCCATTGCTGATGGTTTAGCTGTGTTATTGGCTGATACATATACACTGTATCTGAAGACACATAACTATCATTGGAACGTGACTGGCCCTATGTTTCAGACGCTGCATGTTTTATTTGAAACTCAGTATACTGAGCTGTCGCTGGCGGTAGATTTAATTGCTGAACGTATTCGTGCTTTAGGTGAATTTGCGCCGGGTTCCTATAAAGAGTTTGCCAAGCTCACCAGCATTAAAGAAGCCGATGGTATTCCGGCTGCTCAGGATATGATTAAAGATCTGGTGAAAGGTCAGGAAGCTTTAGCAAAATCTGCGCGCGCCATAGTACCTGTCGCTGACAAAGCCTCAGACGAACCAACTTTGGATTTACTCACTCAGCGTATGCAGGTGCATGAAAAGAATGCCTGGATGCTCAGAAGCTTATTGGGTTAATTCTCTGTAGGATTTCCCGACTTACAGATCAAACAAAAGCCTGTCCGGTTGACTCCCGACAGGCTTTTTATTTACGCAGGTGTTTTTGTTCCGAACCTAAAATGTCCTACTTTTTCCGCAACAATAACTCTGCAATCAGAAGGTTGATACATAAGGCAATGAGTCTGTCGTAGTCATGAAGAAATTGAACAAGGAATGGTTTGAATGCTTCAACTTGTCCAATTGTCAGCACAGCAACAATTTCAATAAACAAAGGCGTTACAACAGCAAGAGAGACGGCAACAGAGCGGTACATCCAGCGTCTATGGGCTGCGATTTGGCCTTTGATCACAAAATAAAACGCAAGTGTAAAGGCCACACAGATCCCCAGGCTTATTAGGATCAGTCCAACGTAACGCATGCCAAGTTCATCTGGCGTCAAAACCTGGTGCATCCAAATCCCTGAAGCGGCCATGGCGTATGCGCTGAGCAGTACAACTCGCCCGGCTATCCGATGCCATTGCGGATGATTTTGACGAAATGCGGGTGAAAACTGCAAAGGCATTGTCAGAAAAAAGGCGATACCACTTGAACCATGTACCAACACCGCCAGCGGTGATTCGAAGTAGCTCGGATTGATCAATGACATTAAAAGAGCAGAATCTATAGGCCCTGTTAATATCAGAACAATAATCAAGATAGCAGGGATGCCGGGGATTGCAGTCAGAGCAAATAAGCTGCCTACCAATGGCCAGTTTTTCGTCGTCCCAGCAAGCGAATTATCGATTTTATCGGTGGTGATTAGGCTCATCTGTTTGTCTCTTTTTTGTTATTTCGTTAAGATGCCTCTGATGGTGTGCTAAGCGGTGAAATTCGTCGTCCGAATCATTGGGCCCGTACTTATTTTTGTTCAATAGATAGTTTCAGACTGTCTTATTTCTATCTACTTTATTGATTTTAAAGTGATTATATAGAATTAGGGATTTACTGTGGCTGAGAGTGCTTTCGCTTACTTTTTGAATTGTACTTCGCTGGCCATCATCGCATTTAGCGCGCATTTATTAATTCTGCGATCAAAAAAACAGGTAGTTTATTTACCTTTAGCTGGCTGTTTGGGGGCTATTGCCATTTTGATCTGCCAGCCGCTTCTGAAGGAGCTTATACCCGGTTTACAAGTGTTGTTTTTGCTCCTTGCTTTACCCTCGTTATACCTTATTCCGCCTTGTTTTTGGCTTTACGTGCAAGGGATCACCAGTGGTACCAGCTGGCAACTGACTAGTGCCCATCTCAAACATTTTGCATTAAGTGGAGTTGGGCTATTGATCGTGATTTGTGCATTACTGCTGCCCGATGAATTACGTCATGCAATCCTGGTCGAAGGACGCGAAGGTGTATTGGAGTCAACACCGGACCTGCTTCGAAACCTTGTTTATGCATTACTGATCATCACTTTTCTTATGGTGCTTGGCTGGGCTGTGCAAGCCGGCTTTTATATTCAGGCTGTGTTTTGGCGTCTGCATAGTTATCGGGCGCAACTAAGAGATTTATTCGCCAGCACTGAGGCGCAGGAAGGACGCTGGATACTCTGGCTTTTAATGGCGGTGGGTGGGGTTTGGTTGTTTGCTGCAGCCAGCATTTTATACGACAACCTGGTTGCCCCGGTTAAAACCGATGTCGTGATTAAGAATCTCGTGATTTTAAGTATGATTTGGAGTGTCGCTATTTGGGGCTTGAGGCAAAAGCCTGGCTTTGAAGAGCTGTATCTAAGTGATGAAGAGACTCAAGAGGCACTCAGATCTGTGATTGACAGTAAATATCAGCGTTCTGCGTTGAATGAAGAGTTGGCCGACAGCATTGTGAAAAAGCTCCATCAGGCGATGCAACAAGATCGTTTGTTTTTAGATGCTTCTCTTTCGTTGCCAAAGCTTGCAAAGCATATTTCAACTTCAGCCTACTACATCTCGCAAACACTGAATGAAACCATAGGTGTAAATTTTTTTGATTACGTAAATCGTTATCGGATTAACGCCGCCAAAGAACAGCTACGAAATACAAACAACACAGTGCTGGATATTGCAATGAATGTCGGCTTTAACGCGAAGTCTTCGTTCTACACGGCTTTCAAAAAGGAAACCCAAGTCACTCCTAATCAATACAGAGAAGCTAACAGGCAAGAATAGTAGGGCAGAACACCATGAGCCTGAATGGTCGGTTCCTTCAAAGTTAATAATGTCAGTTATTAACTGTCTATTTGTTAGTTATATTCGATTTTACCTTACAACCATGTCTAGCTTATGATCACGCCGTTCCCTGAATAACCAGACGATCTGGTTGGGCAGAACCAATACGTACTTGTTGTGGTGATAAATCCGCCCTTTGCCCCTGTTACAGCAATGAAACAGGGGCTTTTTTAGCAACAGGCGTTTTGAACTTAGTGGGATTGCTGAATTACAGAGGTTGTTATGAAACGTATAGTGCTATTTTTAATCACGAACTTAGCTGTGATGTTAGTGCTGAGTATCGTTTTAAGTATTGTGTTTAAAGTTTTTGGTATTGATAACCGCAGCATGGGTGGCTTGCTGATATTCGCTGCTGTGTTTGGTTTTGGTGGCTCCTTTATCTCTTTAGCTATGTCCAAGTGGATGGCAAAACGTTCAACCGGCGCTGTGGTGATCACAGAACCTTCAAATGCCACTGAACACTGGCTGGTCAGCACTGTGCAGCGCCAGGCGAAGCAAGCTGGTATTGGTATGCCGGAAGTGGCGATTTACGACTCGCCTGAAATTAACGCTTTTGCCACGGGTATGAGCCGCAATAATGCGCTGGTGGCTATCAGTACAGGTTTATTGCATGCAATGACGCAGCAGGAAGCCGAAGCCGTATTAGCTCACGAAGTATCACACGTTGCTAATGGCGATATGGTGACGCTGACGCTGATTCAGGGTGTAGTGAATACCTTTGTTATTTTCTTTGCCCGGATTGTGGCTGGTTTTATTGATAACTTCTTTCGCTCCAGTGATGAAGAAGAAAGCCAGGGCGGCGGCATCAGTTATATGATCACTGTGTTTGTGCTGGAGATGATCTTTGGTGTGCTGGCTAGCATTATCGTGATGTGGTTCTCGCGTCAGCGTGAATACAAAGCAGACGCTGGTGCAGCTCGTTTAGTAGGCGCGAATAATATGGTGGCTGCGTTGCAACGTTTAAAAGGCAATCATGAAAGCCAGTTACAAGGCTCCATGACGGCTTTTGGTTTGGCAACTAAACCTGCAGCTTCAGAGCTTTTTATGAGCCATCCGCCACTGGATAAACGTATTCATGCGCTGCAAAGCCGGTCTTTTGAAGGCTAACTAAATAGCTCTTTATTTAAGTTAAATACAGCGGCTCTGCGGTTTTACTGCAGGGCCGTTTTCTTTTTAGCGAGTCTCATCTCAGATGTGATCAGGCAAAACTTAAAAGTTGCTTTACTACCATGGGCAAATCACTAAGATAAGTCCGATGTCCAGCAGGGCTCTAAGCGTGATAGCGGCTGGATCCACTCATGAAATAACCGGAGTTTAATACTGATTTATGGAAATTTTTATTCTCGTGGGTTTGATTGTGCTGAATGGTTTATTTGCCATGTCAGAAATCGCCATAGTCACGGCAAGGAAATCCCGCTTAACTGCGATGGCCCATGGCGGCAGCAGTACAGCTAAAGCGGCATTAAAGCTGGCAGAGGATCCGACTCAGTTTTTATCTACAGTTCAGATTGGTATCACTTCAATAGGTATCTTAAACGGTATTTTTGGTGAATCTATCCTGGCAGAGCCTTTATCTCTTTGGTTGCAGGGCTTTGGTATTTCAGCCGAGATCACCAGCGTGGTATCTACAGTACTGGTGGTTATTATCGTCACTTATGTCTCTATAGTGATAGGCGAGCTGGTGCCTAAACGTATAGGCCAAATCAGTGCTGAAACCATAGCTTGCCTGGTGTCTAAGCCGATGACGGTATTGGCGGTTGTAGCTAAACCTTTTGTCTGGATGTTATCGGGTTCTACCCACAGCCTGATGCGGTTACTGGGTTTTAACCAGCAGATGGAAGACAATGTCACGCACGAAGATATTCAGGCCATGCTGCAGGAAGGCTCATCTGCTGGCGTGATTGAACATAACGAACATGCGATGGTGAAAAATGTGTTCCGGTTGGATGAACGTTCTATTTCTTCTTTGATGGTGCCACGTTCGGACATTGTGTTTTTGGATGTCAGCGAATCATTGGAAGACAATTTGCGTTTGGTGATGCAGGCTCCGCATTCACGTTTTCCTGTATGTCGTAACAATGTTGACGATATAGTAGGGGTAGTGTCTGCCAAGCAGTTGCTGGCGCAGTCTATATCAGGTAAAGAAATCCATATCGCGTCTCTGGTGAAGCCTTGTAATTACGTGCCGGATAGCTTGTCTGGTATGGCGCTGTTGGAGCATTTCAGAACCAGTGGCTCGCAAATGGTGTTTGTGGTGGACGAATATGGCGATCTGAAAGGTATGGTGACCTTACAGGATATGATGGACGCTTTAACCGGCGAGTTTGCACAGGACGATGAAGAGGATCAGATGGTGATCCGTCGTCAGGATGGCACCTTATTACTCGATGGTTTAATCCCGATCATTGATTTAAAAGATGCGTTGGATATACGAAAACTGCAAGACGAGGAAGAAGGGCGCTATCAGACCTTAAACGGCTTGTTGATGTATGAGCTGGGTAAAATACCGCAAACGGCAGATATTGTTGAAATTGCCGGCTGGCGTCTGGAAATTGTCGATATGGATGGCAAACGAGTCGATAAAGTACTGGCACAAAAAATTCCGTACGAAGAATCCGAAGACGAATTGCAGGACTAAGTTGGCCGTTCGTTCATTTCAAGCAACAGCCCCTGCACATACAGGGGCTTTATTCTATGTAGTCTTTATACTTTGAACGCCTTGGCATTGTTAAGTAATTCAGCAGCCAGTTTTTCCTGATCTTGCGCCGTCACATTCAGCTCCGTCATGGCTTGTTCGGTATGAGCAGCCAAAGCTTGTACAGCGGTCAGCTCGTCGCGCATTTGCTGATTCTGCTGATATTGCTGCTCACTCGCCTGAGCTATGCCGGACGTTGCTGTACTCACTTGCGCAATAAGCTGCTTAATTTCACCTAACGCATGCAGTGCCTGCTCTGAACCTGTGACACAAAGTTCAGCACTTTGCCGTTCTTTGGCTAAATCCAGCGCCGTTTCATCCACTGTGCTCATAAGGCGGTTCAGCATCTGCTGAATTTCCATAGTAGCCTGACGGGTGCTGCCTGATAAACGCCGCACTTCATCAGCGACTACAGCAAAACCACGACCATGCTCGCCAGCCCGGGCGGCTTCAATTGCAGCGTTTAATGCCAAAAGGTTGGTTTGTTCTGAAATCCCTTTGATGGTATCCAGCACTGTGACTATATCTGTGGCGGCAGAACGTAGCTCTTCCATGCTATGGCTGGAAGAGCTGACTTGTTCAGCCAGGTGACGCATGGAGCTGGCCACCAGATCAACCGCCTTGAAACCTGAATCAGCCTGTTGGTTGGCATGATTGGCCTGATTTGCACTGTTGCGTAATCGCTCTGCCGATTGCTGTAACTGCAAATCCAGGCTTTGCGATTGCTGCAGCAAATGGCTGATCGCAGCACCTTGTTGCATAGCCGAGCTTTTACATTCCAGGCTGATTTGCAGATTCTGAGTCGCTGCTGAGGCACTTTGCTCTGAAGTACTGCTTAGTTTGGCGACTAATGCACCAAAAGATCCGAAAAGTTTATTCAATGCGGCTCCAATATCTGACAACTCGTCTTTGCTATCCAGGTCAAACCGCACCGTTAAATCATGGGATTGTGCAGAATGTTCAATGCTTTGATGCAAGGTCAGCATAGGTTTGGCAAAACGTTGAGCTAACAAATGCACCAGCCAAACCACAACTACACCTAAAATTAAAACGGCTAGCAGCGCACTTAAAACAAGATTAGTACGGATGGTGCTGACAGCAGCCATACTCTCGGACAATTCCTGCTGCACAATAAGAGCATACTGTTGTTGGCCTATTTGCAGAGGCCGCCAGCTGATCAGCGACTCTATGCCACGGTAATCTTCGGCTTCAGCTACACCTGATTTACCCGCCAAGGCGTCTTTAATCTGCGGTAGTTGCAGCTTGGTGTGACCGCCTAAACCATAAGGGCCGGCTTTAAACTGCGGATACTCTGCAGCAAAGCTGGCTTTATCTGTTAAATAAGGCCGTAATTCAGTGACTAATGTTTGCTCTTGATCCACCAGATATAAATCACCGGTCTGACCTAACCCCAGATCTTGCCACTTTTGATTTCCGGTCATCAAATCTGTGAAATGACTAACCGGATACTGAGCTATTAAAAAGCCGACCGGAGTTTCACTGCTATTTGGATGAAACACAGGCACACCAAAAAACAGCACTTGCTGCTGGAAGAAGCCATTAAATGCGCTGATCGCCGAGATCTGTAAACCAGCTTTAGGTTTCTGTTTTAACTGTTTGGCTAATTTTGCCAATTCGGTGTCAGCAAAAGCGCCGTTTTGTAGGTTGCTGGCAAAAACCGGCCCTTTATTGACGTTATACAAAACGTCGAGGCTATTGGCATCCACCAGCATTAGGTCTTGAAAGCCATAACGCTCGACTATTTCTTTAAAGCTGCTGTGGTATTTTTTGTGCTGCTGACCATAAACAGAGCCATCGCTGCGATCCTCCAGCAATTGCTGTTTACCTAAAGGCTGGGGATTTTCAGCCACATAAAACTTTTGCAGTAACAGGGTTTCAAATTTGGATTTCTCAAGCCATTGGGTGGTATTGACTGATAAGCCCTGAGTTTGAGTTTGGAAGTAGGGCTGGTATTTGCTTTTGTACCAGTCGCCCATCTGCTGCTTCAGATTATCCAGATTAGGGGCTGATACTTCATAACGGTACGAGACAAAGGGGTTTTTAAAGCTGTAAATGGCCTCTTGTGTCAGGCGGTTATGAGCCAGTACATTAAGCAGTTGCTGCTGGCTGTCAAGTTGGGTTTGCAACATGGTATGGCGGCTTGCTGCAAGGGCCTGAAATTGCTGCTCAGCACTTTGGTGCACAGCATCGGAACTATCTTTTAATGCTAATAATCCGCTGGTACTGGCAGATAAAATCACTGCCACTATGGTGAGTACACCAGCTCCCAAGGTCAGTTTTCTGGCGATATTCATACAACTCCTATCTCCACTTAGTTTCAGGCACGAGCAGAGTAGAGACTGGCGGTTGCAGTTTTATTACGGATCAGGCTTTAGATGTTTTGATGGTTATTTAATCCACAGCATTAATCTTTTAAGTAATAAGCTTATGCCTTTATGGAATGAAAAAGCTTTGCTACTATAAGCCTGAATTTAGCCAGTCCACGAGTAGCGGTGATTTATGCAGCCTATTGTTCATGCTTTTTTTGAGCCTCAAAGCTTTACTTACAGCTATCTGGTGTGGGATCCGCTGAGCAAAGAAGCTGCGGTAATCGATCCGGTATTGGATTTTGATGCAGCTTCTGGTTCCACCCATACAAGCTCTGCAGAGCAGATCATAACGAAGGTGAAAGAGCATAACCTGACAGTGCAGTGGTTACTGGAAACTCATGTGCACGCCGATCATCTGTCTGCTGCGCCTTTTTTGAAACGGCAACTCGGTGGTCGAATTGCGATAGGTTCACGCATTACCGAAGTACAACAGCTGGTTGGTCAGGTGTTTAACCTTAAAGATTTAAAAACTGACGGTTCAGCTTTTGACAAATTATTCGCCGATGGCGAGGACTTTATGCTGGG
>JAHIWM010000090.1 GCA_018815765.1 Gammaproteobacteria bacterium
CAATCCAACCCGTATAGTGTTTGGTGATGGCCAAATTAGTCAGTTGAGCAAGTTGGTCCCTAAGGACAGCAAGGTATTGCTGACTTATGGCGGTGGTTCTATTAAACAAAATGGTGTGTATCAGCAGGTTATAGATGCATTAAAAGGTCATCAGGTGCTGGAGTTTTCTGGTATTGAACCCAACCCAAGCTATGAAACCTTAAGTAAAGCTGTCGCCTTGGTCAAAGCAGAAAAGATTGATTTTATTCTGGCTGTCGGTGGTGGTTCAGTGGTCGACGGCAGTAAATACATAGCTGCAGCAGCACTGCTGGAGCAGGACGGCTGGGCTATTTTAGAGAAAAAAGCCCGTATCAAAGCAGCTTTACCTTTAGGTTGTGTGCTGACTTTGCCTGCGACCGGCACTGAAAGTAATGCTAACGCTGTTATTACCCGTCAAAGCACACAGCAAAAGCTGGCGTTTTCACATCCTTCTGTTTATCCGGCATTTGCCATTCTTGATCCAAAAGTCACCTATAGCTTACCGGCTAAACAAATCTCTAACGGTGTAGTGGATGCCTTTGTCCATGTAATGGAGCAATACCTGACCTATCCGGTCAACGCTGCAGTACAAGACAGATTTGCTGAATCCTTGTTACAGGTGTTGATTGAAGAAGGACCAAAAGCCTTAAATGAACCTGAAAACTACGATGTCAGGGCCAATGTGATGTGGGCCGCCACTATGGCGTTGAACGGTCTGATTGGTGTAGGTGTGCCGCAAGATTGGGCCACGCATGGCTTAGGGCATCAACTGACTGCTTTGTATGGCTTAGATCACGCTCAAACTTTGGCTGTCGTGTTGCCAGCCTTAATGCAACAACAACGAGCCACCAAGCGTGACAAGTTGCTGCAGTACGCCAGCAGAGTCTGGGGATTACAGCAGCAGGACCCGGAGCGTCAGATGGATGAAGCCATTAGTCACACCCGTGCTTTTTTTGAACAAATGGGTGTTCCAACCCGTTTAACAGCCTATGGCTTGCCTGCTTCTTCTGTGGACGAGCTAATGGCCAAAGTTATGGACCAGGGCATGGATAAGCTGGGTGAGCATGGCGATATTAACTACAGCGCCAGTCGGGCCATTTTTACTGCAGCAGTCTGAGGTTTTTACTTGCTCTCTGTTTGATACTACAAAATAGCCTGGTGATATGGGTTGAGCTTATTTCTGTGATCACTGCTGCGGGCGTTTTAGTCGGCATATTGTGCCAGAGCTTTTTTCAGATGCGAAACGATCCTCTGGCGCAAAGTGTTTGGTGCTTGCACTTAGACAGCGCCACCACGGGATAAGATCCACCATTTTAGCTGCCCGCTGGATAGTGTTCATTATTCTGTGTCAGCCAAGTCATCAGTTCACAGGTCGATGTGAACGTCTAAGCGATCCTCAAAGTGGATCGACAGCTGTGACTGCGTTAGATTCCAGTTTTGCACCCACTGTCAATTACGAGAGTGTTCAATATTTGTATTTGAATTCCCATACCCCACCACATAACTTTTTACCCAATCCTTTTGGATGTGAGCTAGGGAACTCAGTATTTACAAATTCAAACTTAACTGCAATGTCAGGAGAAACTTCTTTTACCCAAGATATAATTTGTTCGTTCCTTTTGTGGAATAGTTCTGACTTACGGTGAGTGACTGCTACTAGAAAGTTTTTTTCTAAGCGATGTCCTGCTTTTGCATTAGCGCATAGCCATGCAAGTCTTACGACATCTTTTTTCAGCTGTGTGGTGTGCAAGTGGCGTTTAAATTCAATTATGTGCTTTATTTTGTTGTTTGATTTATTTCTAAGTATCAGATCTGCTCTAGTTGTTTTTTCTATCCTATATTCTGAAGCTATTTGTTCACAGTTAATGTCAGCTTCCTTGCATAAGTTATGCAAAGTATCCTCCATTGAAAACCTGAAGGTGGAAAAATGATTGTTAACATATTCTGCTACTTTCACGGCCATGAAATATTCGGGCAGTGCATTCACACTTTTTCCAGTCAGTTCATTTGCAACAATACAAGCCTCAGAAATAGCCTGCCCTAAAACTTTTCTTATAGATTTCACATTTACTTCCTTATTCATCCAAATAACAACATCCTCTCACTGACATTTAGTTACTACACTATCCATTCTCGAGCGCTCTGATGTCAGTTTTCCTTTATGTATGAAGTAGGTGACCATTCTTATCGAATACTTTAATTACAGCATTACATATGCTGGTTTTAGGAGCTTCTTACTGTGGGTTAAGGCAGAGTAAATGGGCTTGGCTGGAAAGTGCAATCTTGTTATTCAATGTAATTTTGTTCTTAGTCATATATATCGCCTGACAAGTAAGCAACTGCTTCTTTTTGTGTGATCAAACTGGTTGAGTAGAAATCTTTCCGTGCTTTTATCATTTTTAGTAATGCTGCCAATTCAGTACGGTTAAAGTTGTGGCGTTTTAACAGATAAAAGCAGAGTTCAAACCTGACTTCAGCAAGGCAAGGCAGTGCGTAACTCAGGCCTAAACGGGAAACCAGCCGCGATAAAATACTGCGTTGTAGCCAGAGTGGTTCGCCTGCAAATAATGACGGGGTAAAGCAGGGAGTCTTGGTGACCAGTTGTATCAGCTCTTGTGCTGTTGGCTGGTATTGTATTAATAACTCACAGGCCAGATATAACAGCGGGAAATAGTGCCGGTATTGCTTTTCTTGCGCCTGTTGTTGGTTATCCTGCTCGTATAACGCATCTGTCACTGAGAGAGGGGAGTTAATGTAATACTGTTGCAATACCTGATTACAGTAGTGCAGTGCCTCGTTCAGCAAAGGTTGTAGTTGTTCTGTCGATAGTAGCTGACACTCGGGCTCAATCAAAAGTTGGCTAAGAAATGCACTGAGTTTTGGCCAGGGGTTATTGCTTTGATGAATACCTGTTACCACCTGCTGGCAATATTGCTGGTGTAGCAGCTTTTCGACGGGATATAGTGGCCTGCTAAGGCTATATGCGGCTAGCCTTAATGCCAAAACAGTACTATCGGGCGTTTCACTGTGTAAAGATAGTCTGATATCCTGCAAAGGGCTGGCTTCCATACAAAGCAGTGGGGTAAATAGCTCGTCCGGTTCCTGCTCTGCTAACGCAATAAAATGTCCATTTTCCCACATTGCCATCACGGCTTGTGCTTCTAAGCAGTAGCTACACATAAACGTCTCCTGTTATCTGGAGACTATCTTAATATACTTGTGCGACAAAATAAGTCGCATGAAATTCTAATGCATCAGTGGCAGGCATTGCATTTCACCGCTGAGATATTGCAACATACACCTTAGTTTCTCTTTCCTGTAACGGCCGCTTTTGTTTTAATAGCCTCCATTATTATTTTTATACGAGTCAGATTATGCCCGCTGTCGGAATTTTCGGCGCCAACGGCCGTATGGGCCGCGCTTTAATTAATGTTGCTAAAGAGCAACAGTTAAACCTTACTGCCGCTACTGTGCGCGCTGGTTCTGCTTTAACAGGTATGGACGCAGGTGAACTGGCAGGTTGTGGCAAATTGAATCTGCCTTTTATAGAAACCTCTATAGCTGCTTTAGATTCAGCCGACATCTGGATTGATTTCACTATGCCAGAAGCCATGCTACAGCATCTGGAATTGGCGGTGCAGGCAAAAAAAGCCTTGGTGATTGGTGTGACGGGTTTAACTGATGCGCAATATGCCACAGTGCAACAGGCCGCTAAACATATTCCCATCGTCTGGGCGCCGAATATGAGTGTCGGTGTGAACTTATTACTGCATCTGGTAGAAACCGCAGCAAAGGTAATGGGCCAGACTGCTGATATTGAAATTATCGAAGCCCACCACAGATTTAAAAAAGATTCACCTTCTGGCACTGCTATGGCTATAGGCCATCAAATTGCTAAAGCTTTGGATCGTAATCTCTCCGATGTGGCTGTCTATGGCCGTGAAGGCATGACCGGAGAGCGTGATCAAAAGACCATTGGTTTTGCGACGGTCAGAGGCGGAGACATTATTGGTGACCATACCGCACTCTTTGCTGACCTCGGAGAACGGCTGGAAATTACCCATAAAGCTTCCAGTCGCAGTACTTTTGCTCAAGGCGCGTGGCGTGCAGCGCTTTGGTTGCAAAATAAACAGCCAGGACTTTATTCTATGCAACAAGTGCTGGGTTTGGCCGACTTAGCTTAACTTTTTGAGCAATATGTTATAAAAATGCGATCAAAGCGTCATTTTTATAAAATATCAAAAAAGAGTTAGACCAAATAGCTCAAATCGCCTAGAATAGTCAGGTTTGCCCAAGCAAACGTGGATACAAAAATTCTGGGTCAAAACGGGTGGTGAACAACAATGTTTTTCCCCCGTTTTCTGCTGTTTGGAGGTTATTTTGACTAAGTCCGCCCTGCTCGTACTGGAAGACGGCACCGTATTTCGCGGTACAGCCATTGGCGCTGAAGGTATTTCTGTTGGAGAGGTGGTATTTAATACCTCGATGACCGGGTATCAGGAAATCCTCACGGATCCTTCCTATGCTGAACAAATCGTCACTCTGACATATCCTCATATTGGAAATACCGGCACAAACGATGAAGATGAGGAATCCGATAAAATCTGGGCCAAGGGCCTGATTATCCGTGACCTTCCTTTGTTAGCCAGTAATTTCCGTAATCAAGCCTCTCTTAGTCACTATCTTAGCTCCCGTAATATTTTAGGCATCGCCGATATAGATACCCGTAAGCTGACCCGTATTTTGCGTGAAAAAGGCGCACAAAACGGCTGCTTGATGGCCGGTGATAACTTAGACGAAAGCAAAGCTTTAGAACTGGCGCGTGCTTTCCCTGGTTTGTCCGGTATGGACTTAGCCAAAGAAGTTTCAGTGAAAGAGTCGTATCAATGGACAGAAGGCAGCTGGACTTTAGGTCAGGGCTTTGCCAAACCAGATAATTCAGCCTTTCATGTAGTTGCCTACGATTTTGGTGTGAAACGTAATATTTTACGCATGTTGGCAGACCGCGGTTGTCGTTTAACTGTAGTTCCGGCTCAAACTTCTGCTGAAGAAGTATTAGCACTGAACCCTGACGGTATTTTCTTATCCAATGGTCCTGGTGATCCGGCTCCTTGCGATTACGCCATTAAAGCCATCGAAACTTTCCTGACCACTGATATTCCTGTGTTTGGTATTTGTTTAGGTCACCAGTTACTGGCGTTAGCCAGCGGTGCTAAAACGATCAAAATGACAGTGGGTCACCATGGTGGTAACCATCCGGTGAAAAATCTGGATACAAACAAGGTGTTAATCACAGCACAGAACCACGGTTTTGCTGTGGAAGAAGCCACGTTACCTGCCAATTTACGTGCGACTCACAAGTCGTTGTTTGATGGTACTTTGCAGGGTATTCACCGCACCGACAAACCAGCGTTCAGCTTCCAGGGCCACCCTGAAGCCAGTCCTGGTCCACACGAAGCCAGTGAATTGTTTGACCACTTTATCGAATTGATGCAACAGCGTCAGGCTTAATTGGTAAGAATCAGAGAGACAGAGAATAGCTATGCCAAAACGTACCGATCTTAAAAGTATTCTTATCCTCGGCGCCGGTCCTATTGTGATTGGTCAGGCTTGTGAGTTCGATTATTCAGGTGCTCAAGCCTGTAAAGCATTAAAAGAAGAGGGTTACCGCGTCATTCTGGTGAACTCTAACCCTGCCACTATCATGACCGACCCGGAAATGGCCGATGCGACCTACATCGAACCTATTCACTGGCAAGTGGTTGAGAAAATCATTGAAAAAGAGCGTCCATGTGCGGTGTTACCTACTATGGGCGGTCAGACCGCATTAAACTGTGCGCTGGATTTAGAGCGTCATGGTGTGCTGGCAAAATACAATGTAGAAATGATTGGCGCTACAGCAGATGCCATCGACAAAGCAGAAGACCGTGGCCGTTTCGATAAAGCCATGCGCTCTATCGGCCTGTCTTGCCCACGTGCAGGTTTTGCTCACTCTATGGAAGAAGCATACGGCGTATTGGAAACTATTGGTTTCCCTTGCATCATTCGTCCATCTTTCACCATGGGTGGTTCTGGTGGTGGTATTGCTTACAACCGTGAAGAATTTGAAGAAATCTGTACCCGTGGTCTGGATTTATCGCCAACTAAAGAGTTGCTGATTGATGAATCGCTGATCGGCTGGAAAGAATACGAGATGGAAGTGGTTCGTGATAAAAACGACAACTGCATCATTGTGTGTTCTATCGAAAACTTCGACCCTATGGGTGTGCACACAGGTGACTCGATCACTGTAGCACCAGCTCAGACCTTAACGGATAAAGAATACCAAATCATGCGTAACGCCTCTTTGGCTGTACTGCGTGAAATTGGTGTGGAAACCGGTGGTTCAAACGTCCAGTTTGGTATCAATCCTGAAGATGGCCGCATGGTCATCATCGAGATGAACCCACGTGTATCGCGCTCTTCAGCTTTGGCCTCTAAAGCAACAGGTTTCCCTATTGCTAAAGTGGCGGCCAAGCTGGCTTGTGGTTACACCCTGGATGAACTGGCAAACGATATCACAGGCGGTAAAACACCTGCTTCGTTTGAGCCAAGCATCGACTACGTTGTAACCAAAGTGCCACGTTTTAACTTCGAAAAATTTGCTGGTGCTAATGACCGCTTAACCACTCAGATGAAGTCTGTCGGTGAAGTGATGGCGATTGGCCGTAACCAGCAAGAATCGCTGCAAAAAGCCTTACGTGGTCTGGAAATTGGTGTCTGTGGTTTAGACCCAATCATTGATATCCATGCACCTGAAGCCAAAGAAAAAATCATTCGTGAACTGCGTGAACCTGGTTCACACCGTATTTGGTACATAGCCGATGCCTTCCGTATGGGCATGAGCATGGATGAAATCTATGCGCTGACCAAAATCGATCACTGGTTCCTGGTTCAGATTGAAGATTTACTGAAAGAAGAAACTGCGGTGCAAGCTGCTGGTTTTGCCGGTTTAGATGAAAGCCGCTTAAAAGTATTAAAACGTAAAGGTTTTGCCGACCAACGTCTGGCTGACTTATTAGGTGTAGCAGAAAGCGAAGTGCGTAAAAAGCGTCACAGCTTTGGCCTGCACCCAGTGTATAAACGTGTGGATACCTGTGCTGCTGAATTTTCATCAGACACGGCCTACATGTACAGCACTTACGATGAAGAATGTGAAGCAGCACCAACCAATCGTGACAAGATCATGATTATTGGTGGTGGTCCAAACCGCATCGGTCAGGGTATTGAGTTTGACTACTGCTGTGTACATGCTGCTCTGGCATTACGTGAAGACGGTTACGAGACTATTATGGTCAACTGTAACCCTGAAACCGTATCAACGGACTACGACACTTCCGACCGTCTGTACTTCGAATCTATTACGCTGGAAGACGTACTGGAAATCGTGCTTAAAGAACAGCCTAAAGGCGTTATTGTTCAGTACGGCGGCCAGACCCCATTAAAATTAGCCCGTGCATTAGAAGCGAACGGAGTGCCAATTATTGGTACTTCACCAGATGCCATTGACCGTGCTGAAGACCGTGAGCGTTTCCAGCAGGCGGTAGAACGTTTAGGTTTAAAACAACCACAAAACGCCACAGTCACCAGTCTGGAAGAAGCTATTGCCAAAGCTCCGGCCATTGGTTACCCAATGGTAGTGCGCCCGTCTTATGTGTTAGGTGGTCGCGCTATGGAAATCGTTTATGACGATATCGACTTACGTCGTTATATGACCGAAGCGGTCAGTGTGTCGAACGATTCTCCTGTCCTGCTGGACCGTTTCCTTGATGACGCCATCGAAGTGGATATCGACGCTATTTGTGACGGCAAAGAAGTCATCATCGGCGGCATTATGGAACACATTGAACAAGCCGGTGTGCACTCAGGCGACTCAGCCTGTTCTTTACCACCACACAGCTTATCTGTTGATGTACAGGACAGAATGCGCGAGCAGGTGAAAAAGCTGGCACTGGAGCTGGGTGTGGTCGGTTTAATGAACACTCAGTTTGCTGTGAAAGATAACGAAATTTATCTGATTGAAGTGAACCCTCGTGCTGCCCGTACTGTGCCTTTTGTCTCAAAAGCTACAGGTATGGCAGTGGCTAAAGTAGGCGCCCGTTGTATGGCTGGCCAGTCTTTAGCATCGCAAGGTATTACCAAAGAGATTATTCCACCTTATTTCTCAGTGAAAGAAGTAGTGATCCCCTTTAACAAATTCCCTGGTGTGGATCCAATCCTCGGCCCTGAAATGCGCTCAACAGGTGAAGTGATGGGCGTGGGTGACACCTTCGCTGAAGCTTTTGCCAAAGCAGAGTTAGGTGCAGGCACTGTGATCCCTACAGGTGGTCGTGCTTTACTTTCAGTGCGTGACAGCGATAAAGTGCGCGTTGTTGAATTAGCCAGAACTATGGTTGAGCTGGGTTTCGAGCTGGATGCAACTGGTGGTACTGCCAAAGCTTTAGAAGCAGCAGGCATTGAATGCCGTACTGTCAGCAAAGTATTTGAAGGTCGCCCGCATATTCTGGACAGAATCAAAAACGGTGAATACAGCTATATTGTCAACACTACTGAAGGTCGTCAGGCGATTGAAGACTCTAAAGTGTTACGACGTGGCGCGCTGCAACATAAAGCCAACTACACCACAACGTTAAATGCAGCCTTTGCAACCTGTAAAGCTAACGCAGCAAACGCTTTCGCTACAGTTGCATCAGTGCAGGAACTACATAAGAGAGTATACGGATGAGTCAGATCCCTATGACGGTTGAAGGGGCTCAGCGCTTGCGTGATGAACTGCAAGAGCTGAAAACTGTGAAACGTCCGGCTATCGTTACAGCTATTGCTGAAGCGAGAGCCCATGGTGATTTAAAAGAGAATGCGGAATACCACGCAGCCCGCGAACAACAGGGGTTTTGTGAAGGCCGTATTCAGGATATTGAAGCCAAATTGTCCAATGCGCAGATCATCGATATCACTAAAATGCCAAATAACGGTAAAGTGATTTTTGGTGCCACTGTAACCATTCTGAACCTGGATACGGAAGAAGAAGTCACCTACCGTATTGTTGGGGATGATGAAGCGGATATTAAAAACTTCAGGATTTCGGTGAATTCACCTATAGCCCGCGGTTTAATTGGTAAAACAGAAGAAGACGTGGTCACCATCAATACCCCGGCTGGTATGGTGGAGTTTGAGATCACTCAGGTACAGTATTTATAAGCTGTATCAGCGTTAAAAAGGCGGCTTAGGCCGCCTTTTTACTCTAAACCGTTCAGAACACAGGAAGCAGAGCACAGATATGCAAAGAGGTCAGGCAAAAGCTTATCAGCTTCAACTGATGGACCAGGTGCTTTGGGTTCAGGTTTTTGGTGTGTCTAGCTTACTGGGTACTGAAGAGTACGTCCGGGATTTTCGCGCTTTGGTGACTCCTATAGTGGCGCAACCTTGGGCTGTGGTATTGGATATCAGACAGTGGCAAGCCAGTCCGGCGCAGTCGTTGGATTTGCTAAAGCAGAATTCTGTGTGGGCTTTTGCACACAATTTGCATCATGTGGAATTGTTGTTACCTGCAGATGAAATGCTCACCTGGCAGTATTTAAAAGCGACTGAAGTGGATAAACCAGCTTATTTGACCAAACATATTGCAGAGGATGAAGAGTCGGCCCGCTTGTTTTTGCAGGCCGCAGGTTACTTAAAAGGCGCTGATTAGCCTTTTGGAATATGTAACTTTTTCTCTTTGGCAGCGCGGTAGATCACCAGAATATGGCCAATCACCTGCACTTTTTGTGCTTTGGCTTCGCGCACTATAGCGTCCATGATTGCGACTTTTTCTTCGCGATCTATGCTTGGAACTTTTACTTTGATCAGTTCATGGTGCTCTAACGCCAAATCAATTTCGGCCATCACACCTTCAGTTAATCCGTTGCCACCCAGCAGAATGGTTGGCTTTAACTCGTGTGCTTTGGCTTTTAAAAACTGTTTTTGTTTATTACTAAGGTTCATATGTGTAGATTTTCCGTGTTGGAAAGCTTGAAATTACACTATTGTACCGCCATCTTGCTATGAAGACTATTTAAGAGTACTCAGATGACAAAGAAAAAACGTTCCGGCAGCTCGTCTCGCTGGTTACAGGAACACGTAAGCGACCCTTTTGTGCAAAAAGCGCAAAAATTAGGGTTAAGATCCCGGGCTGCATTTAAGCTGGATGAAATTCAGGATAAAGATAAACTGATCAAAACGGGCATGACGGTCGTAGATCTAGGGTCGGCACCTGGCAGTTGGTCGGCACGTGCTGCGGAATTAGTAGGTCAGGCAGGTTGTGTAGTGGCTTGTGATATTCTGCCGATGGACCCTTTAGCCGGTGTGGCCTTTTTACAGGGTGACTTTCGCGAAGAAGCAGTATTAAACGCCTTGTTAGAGCGTATCGGTGGCCGCAATGTCGATGTAGTATTGTCCGATATGGCGCCCAATATGAGCGGTAACAGCACAGTGGATCAGTCCAGAAGTATGTATCTGGTAGAACTGGCGCTGGAAATGTGTAACAACGTATTGAAGAAAAATGGCAGTTTTGTTGTCAAAGTATTTCATGGTGAAGGCTTCGAACCCTTTGTACAGCAGGTTCGCAGTGTATTCACTACGGTACGAATTCGTAAACCAGATTCGTCCCGGGCACGATCCAGTGAGACATATATCGTAGCGACAGGCTTTAAAGTCTAGTAAAGTAGCGGTAGGTTCATTTTATCGTAACCTTGTTTTCGTAATTATTTTCGTAACTGAGAGGTTCTCACCTTGAGTGACATGGCAAAAAATCTCATCGTATGGCTGGTTATCGCCGTTGTATTGATGTCGGTATTTAATAGTTTTGGTCCTGCTGACAAAACAGAGAAGCAAATGAGTTATACCCAGTTCCTGAAAGAAGCCAATCAGGGCCAGATCCGCGAGGTGAAGGAACAGAGTGGCGTCATTACTGGTGTAAAACGTTCAGGCGACCGTTTTGAAACAGTGATCCCAACTGGCTACGATCCAAAGCTGATTGATGACATGTACAAAAATGACATCACCTTCTCTGGTACTGCGCCTGAGAGTCCAAGCATGCTGGGTCAGATTTTTATCTCCTGGTTCCCAATGCTGCTGCTCATCGGTGTCTGGATTTTCTTTATGCGCCAGATGCAAGGCGGCGGTGGCAAAGGCGCTATGTCCTTTGGTAAGAGCCGTGCCCGTTTAATGGGTGAAGATCAAATCAAAACTACTTTTGCTGACGTTGCAGGTTGTGACGAAGCAAAAGAAGAAGTGACGGAGCTGGTGGATTATCTAAAAGATCCATCACGTTTCCAGAAGCTTGGCGGTAAAATTCCAAAAGGTATTTTAATGGTCGGCCCACCAGGTACAGGTAAAACCCTGTTAGCCAAGGCGATTGCCGGTGAAGCTAAAGTGCCGTTTTTTGCCATCTCAGGTTCTGACTTCGTTGAAATGTTTGTTGGTGTTGGTGCAAGCCGCGTGCGTGACATGTTTGAGCAAGCGAAAAAAGCCGCTCCTTGTATTATCTTTATCGACGAAATTGACGCCGTTGGCCGTCAGCGTGGTGCAGGTTTAGGTGGTGGTCACGACGAACGTGAACAAACCTTAAACCAGATGCTGGTAGAAATGGATGGTTTTGATGGTAACGAAGGCATCATCATTATCGCCGCAACCAACAGACCAGACGTTTTAGATGCTGCTTTATTAAGACCAGGCCGTTTCGACCGTCAGGTGGTGGTTGGTTTACCTGATGTACGTGGTCGTGAACAGATTCTTAAAGTGCATATGCGCAAAGTACCGTTAGGTGACGATGTCAAAGCCAGCGTCATTGCACGTGGTACTCCTGGATTCTCCGGTGCCGACTTAGCAAACCTGGTAAACGAAGCTGCATTGTTTGCTGCCCGTAGCAACAACCGTGTTGTTGGTATGGAAGAGTTTGAAAAAGCTAAAGATAAAATCATGATGGGTGCAGAGCGCCGTTCTATGGTGATGTCGGAAGCTGAAAAAGAGATGACGGCGTACCATGAAGCAGGACACGCTATTGTTGGTTGTCTGGTGCCAGAGCATGATCCTGTGCACAAAGTCACGATCATTCCTCGTGGCCGTGCTTTAGGCGTCACTTTCTTCTTACCCGAAGCCGATGCGATCAGCATCAGTCGTCGTAAACTGGAAAGTAAAATTTCAGTTGCTTACGGTGGTCGTTTGGCTGAAGAATTGATCTACGGTACTGACTCCGTATCAACAGGGGCTTCACAGGACATCAAATACGCTACGTCTATTGCGCGTAACATGGTGACTCAATGGGGGTTCTCGGACAAATTAGGTCCGTTGTTGTATGCCGAAGAAGAAGGCGAAGTATTCCTGGGCCGCAGTATGGGCAAAGCGAAGAATATGTCTGATGAAACGGCCAGCATTATTGATTCTGAGATCAAAGCCATTATCGACCGTAACTACAATAGAGCAAAAACCCTGATTGAAGAAAACATGGATATTTTGCATGCGATGAAAGAAGCGCTGATGTTGTATGAAACTATTGATTCCAGACAAATTGATGATCTGATGAATCGTCGCACTGTGCGTCAGCCAGAAAACTGGGAACCAAAGGACAAAAACAAAGGCTCCAACAGCGATGATACCAAGCCTGTTGATGCTGTTAGTCCGTCAGAGCCATCCACAGAAAACCCTCTGTAAGTTGTAAGTTCTGACCAATAAAACCCCGGGAATTCCCGGGGTTTTGCTATATGCAGGATGTACGGTATGTCGTAACTGTCGGGGTGATGTCGGTCTTTCTAAATGCCAAAAGTTTGGCATTTCGCCGACATCACGCCTCCGCCTCTGGTGGAGGCCGGATTCGTGTTACGACGATGTGCAGGATGAAGGAGTCTTTTTATGTTATTGCAATTACCCCGCAATCGTCAGCTAGACCTGTCTCGCCCTAAAGTGATGGGCATTTTAAATATCACGCCAGATTCGTTTTCTGATGGTGGCCGCTTTATTGGCAAAGACGCTGCTCTAGCCGAAGCCAGAGCCATGCTTGCTGCTGGCGCTGCTATTTTAGATATTGGTGGCGAATCGACCCGGCCAGGTGCAGAAGAAGTCTCAGTACAACAAGAGCTCGACAGAGTCTTGCCTGTGATTCAAGCCATCCGCTCTGAACTGGACTGCATTATTTCCATCGATACCTGCAAAGCACAGGTGATGAAAGAAGCTGTGTCTGCTGGTGCTGATATCATTAATGATATTAAAGCCTTATTAGACCCTGGTGCTGTTGCAGTGGCTGCAGCTGCGCATGTGCCTGTGTGTTTAATGCATATGCAAGGGCAACCCAGAACCATGCAGCACTCGCCTCTGTATCAGGATGTGGCTAAAGAGGTGTCTGACTTTTTGCAGCAAAGAGCAGAGGTTTGTATAGCCGCGGGCATCCCAAAAAGTCAGATTATCCTCGACCCTGGCTTTGGTTTTGGCAAAAGTTTGCAGCATAACTATCAGCTGTTAAGTCAGCTTTCAGACTTGCTGGGGTTAAATTACCCTTTGTTAGTTGGAATGTCGCGTAAATCTATGATTGGTCAGTTAGTAAAGGTTCCGCCAGAGGAACGTTTGGCAGGCAGTTTGGCCTGTGCCACAATAGCTGTTATGAAGGGTGCGCGTATTATTCGCGTGCATGATGTTAAAGAAACTATGCAGGCCGTGGCTGTAGCTTCAGCCACCTTATTTGGAGTAGAGCATGGCTAGGAAGTATTTCGGAACTGATGGTGTGCGTGGCAAAGTAGGTGAGTTTCCAATTACACCTGAATTTGCGATGAAGTTAGGTTGGGCCGCTGGTCGCGTGTTATCACAGCGTGGTACCAAAAAAGTATTGATTGGCAAAGACACCCGTATATCAGGTTATTTATTAGAAACTGCATTAGAAGCAGGTTTAGTGGCTGCTGGTGTGGACGTGCGCTTGTTAGGTCCTATGCCAACGCCCGCTGTGTCTTACCTGACCCGCACTTTCCGTGCTGAGGCCGGTATTGTCATCAGTGCGTCGCATAACCCTTATTATGATAACGGTATTAAGTTTTTCTCAGCCGACGGCACTAAGTTACCGGACGATGTGGAACTGGCTATCGAAGAAGCGATGGAACAGCCTATGGTTTGTGAATCCTCAGAAAAGCTTGGTAAAGCCATGCGTATTGATGATGCCGCTGGCCGTTATATCGAATTCTGTAAAAGCCATATGCCAAACCATTTATCCTTAAGTGGTTTAAAAGTGGTGCTGGATTGTGCTCATGGTGCAACTTATCACATAGCGCCTAACGTATTCCGTGAATTAGGTGCTGAAGTTCAGGCTATAGGCGTTAGTCCTAATGGCTTAAATATTAACGACCATTGTGGTGCCACTCACACTGACTTGTTACAGAAAACTGTAATAGAAACCGGTGCTGACTTAGGTATTGCCTATGATGGTGATG
>JAHIWM010000091.1 GCA_018815765.1 Gammaproteobacteria bacterium
ATTCCCATGCGACCAGTTCGTCTGGAACGAACTGGAACGGCGCAGCCGGCCCGAAGGGTGGAGGGCAGGAGGCCCGCAATAAAGTAGTTCACCGCCCACGCATCCAGAGCAAATCCGTTTTTAAACTAACCAGCGATTGCACCAACGGCGCAATGCCTCCGGCGATTGCACCCTACGTCAGAACCAATTCTACCTACCTTTTACCCCCCTATTTGGCTATAATGCAGCCCGTTTTTACAGCAGTTTTGGGTGTGGTTTGATTTTAGTTCGCGCGTTACAGTACCTTTGGTTCAGAATGATCCGGCTTAGCTGGCGTTCATGGCTGAAATTAACGCCATTAATGTTGTTGACGTTGGTTTTAATCTCCACTTTTGTCACACCTATTCCGGATCAGCAATACCATTTCCCTGACGAAAGCACTGCAAACAGCAACTTTCATGTCGTTGAGTTTAATGACGAAGGTCAGCCGCATGACTTAAAGCAGCAGCAGGCTTTATTGGACCGTATTAAAAAGCCTGATTCTGCTACAGCAGAGCTGGTGATTTTTGTACATGGCTGGCATCAAAATGCCGCACCCACAGATTCAAACTTCGTGGCTTTTCAAAAATATATCAAAGAGTTACAGCAAGTTGCACCGCAGCGTAATTTGATAGGTCTGTATTTGGGTTGGCGTGGGGATAAATACGATCCACTCTGGTTAGATGAATCTTACAAAGCTGAAGGCTGGATGGAGCCATTAGATTTCCCTACCATTTTCCAGCGTAAAAGAGTATCTCGTCTGGTTGGTGAGCAAGGGGTCAGTCAGTTACTGGATAAGCTGGATGCTATAGTTGAACAAGGTCAGTTGAAACGTTACATCTTTATTGGCCATAGTTTAGGCGGCTCGGTGGCTTTGCATTCGAGTAAAGTTCGGGTGAAAAAAGCCATAGATTTGGGCAAAGACAACCCAAATTTGTATTTGCTGTTAAACCCAGCTGTAACAGCCAAAGAATATAAACCGCTCGATACTTTATTAAGCGTCGACAGACAAAAGCCCAGCATGGTGGTATTGCAGTCCAAAGGTGACTTTGCGGTAAAAGAAGCTTTTAACTTCTTAAAAGATGGTGAACAGGCGGTGGGGAATTCCTGGGCTATCACGCACGATATTGATAAGTGCCCAAGAGGCAACTGTGAAACACCTATCCACCTGCATAGCAGCTTAGCTCAGCATGACGCTATACCAGGTTGCATGATGCAGCTTAATCGGTCGGGCTGGCGTATTCGAGCCCGGGTGCAGGCTCGTCGTACTATTCAGAGTTGTGATGATGCCAATATGCAGGCGGTTTGGGTATTGGCTGTTTCAGACGATATTATTTTAGGTCACAATGGTATTTTAACGTCAAGCCATGCCGGTGCTTTGGCTGAAATTTTAAGCCTGATTGATTATCACAAAAACCAGATCCCGGAAGCGATTTAACAGGCCTAATGCCATAAAATCAGTACTGTGCCAGCCACTGTTAAGCTGGCACCTAGCCAAGCGCCAACGGCAGGTCGTCTTTTATAAACCAGCCATAATAAAGGCACGACCAACACAGGGCTGACTGACGACAGCATACCTATTAAACCCGCATCACCCGTTTTTAACGCCTGTAAAATCAGCGTCATGCCAATCACCATCGACAAGCCAGCATTCACAATGACCATGGCGAAGATTTTTTTCGTCATTGGCAAATAAACACGTGCCACCTTAAAGCCCAGCCAAAACAGCAATAGATGAGCAAATAAGGCGACTGTCATCCGAACCGCAGAAGCACTGACTGCGTCGATCTCAGTTTCCATCAAAGGTTTTAGCATTAAAGTAGAAGCCGCCTGGCATACCGCTGAAGTTAAACCCAAAGCTATGCCTGAGCGCAGCTGAGACTGATTCGATTCCCAGTGATGTTGCTCTTCTGCTCTGCGTCCCAGCACTATGGCTGTCATCACTCCTGAGCTTAATAAACCGCAGCCGACTAAGGTCCAACCCCAAATGGATTCACCTAAAAACAGATAAGCCAGCAACACCGAAAACATCGCATGGGTGGCGAATAACACACCGGCACGACGTGGGCCTAATCGGTTCATTGAGGCAAATAACGAAGTATCCCCAATTAAAATACCAATAAGCGCTGAGATGGCCAAAAGCGGTAATTGAGGTAAAGCCAAAGTTGTAAAGCCACCGCTGAAATAAGCCCAAAGCCATAACATGCTGGCTGCGCAAGCCAAGCGCCAACGGGTAAAAGCAAAAGCACCTAAATGACTCGAGGCTGTGGCAGATAACAAACTGCCGACCGCCCAACACGCAGCAGCCAATAAGGCTAAGTATTCAAAAGGCACTAATAAATTCCTGAAGATAAATAACGATCACCGCGGTCGCAAATAATGGCCACTATCACGGCGTTATCCAGCTGTTCGGCCAGACGTAATGCCGCATAGACAGCACCACCAGAGCTGACACCACAAAAGATACCTTCCTGCTGCGCCAGTTGACGCATAGTGTCTAAAGCCTGATCGGCTGTAATATCGATGATCTGATCGACCCGCTGCCTTTCATAAAAACCGGGTAAATAAGCTTCTGGCCAACGGCGAATGCCCGGAATACTGCTGCCTTCCGCTGGTTGCAAGCCGATGATTTGAATATCAGGGTTGTGCTGCTTCAGATAACGCGACACGCCCATAATGGTACCTGTAGTGCCCATGCTGGAGACGAAATGAGTTATTTTGCCCTGACTTTGTTGCCAGATCTCAGGGCCGGTAGAGGCATAATGCGCCGCCGGATTGTCAGCGTTATTAAACTGGTCCAGCACTAAACCCACACCTTCAGCCTGCATTTGTTTGGCTAAATCACGGGCGTACTCCATGCCTTGTTCTTTACTGACTAAAATCAGCTCCGCGCCATAAGCCCGCATCGATGCCTTACGCTCATCCGTCATATTGTCTGGCATAATCAGCTTCATTTTGTAGCCTTTAATGGCCGCTGCCATCGCCAGCGCTATGCCGGTATTACCACTGGTGGCTTCAATCAGGCAGTCACCAGGCTTGATGTCCCCCCGGGCTTCGGCCTGTTGCAGCATATAAAGCGCAGGCCTGTCTTTGACTGAGCCGGCCGGATTATTACCTTCGAGCTTCAATAGCACAGTGCTTTGCGTGTGATTGGCCATACGTTGCAGCCGAACCAGAGGTGTTTGGCCAACATAATCTTCGAGGGTGGGGAACATAAAACCTCAGCGGGGCAGAAGAAATTGCGCTTAGTGTAGCGGATCCGGCTCCATGCTTACAGACGGATCCGCTATAACCAGGACTATCTAAGAGGCAGAAAGACGTTTAAAGTTGTCGCACAAAATAGCAGTGGCAATACCCACATTTAGTGACTCGGTATCGCTGAAGCTGGGGATAGTCACAGGGTGACTGATCACTGGCTTCAGCGCAGAGCTAATGCCATTGGCTTCATTGCCCATCACCAGATAACCACCAGCCTTGCTGAGCTTTAATTGATGCACTGACTCACCTTCGAGGTAAGCGCCATAAACCGGCATTTTGCTTTGCTCTAATACAGGCAATAATTCCTGATAAAACATCTGCACCCGCAAAAATGAGCCTTTAGCTGCTGCTATCACTTTGGGATTATATAAATCCACTGTGTCAGCAGAGCAGAGGATGTGGCGGATACCGTACCAATCGGCAACGCGGATAATAGTGCCTAAGTTGCCCGGGTCATTGATTTGATCCAGCACCAGTACCCAATCGCCTTGCTGCTCTATAAATGGCTGAGCCTGCGGTATTTCAGCCACAGCCAAAGCGGCGTTATTGCTACTAAAAGTACCGACCTGCACTAACTCATGTTCAGTGCATTGCTGTACCAAGTCGGCTTTAGCGCAAAGAGCATGGTGTTGCTGCAAAAATTGCTCTGTACCAAAGACTGCACGCACTTTCCACGAGCTGTGCAGCAATTCCAGCACTGATTTTTCGCCTTCAACAAAAAATAGCTGTTCGGCTTTACGGTATTTTTTTTGCTGCAAAGATCGGATTAACTTCGACCATTTCTGACTAATCATAAACCCTTCTTACTTGAAGCCGCAGTGCGAGCTCTCGCAGGCCTACATTGAGGCCTGATATTTCTGTTGTCCTGCTACCCAGCTTTGTTGCACTTTGGTTTGCCATAAAGTTTCTGAGGCTACTTTGAAAATATCGCGGTCGACCAAAATAAAATCAGCCCACATGCCCGGTGCTAACGAGCCCATGCTTTGATCCTGAAAGGCACCATAAGCAGCGTCTACTGTAAAAGATTTTAATGCCTGAGTTAAAGTCAGGCGCTGCTCTGGCAACCAGCCGCCCACAGGTTGGTTTTGCTGATCCTGACGGGTTACCGCGGCGTGAATACCATAAAAAGGATTTGCCAATTCCACCGGATAATCTGAACCTGCCACTATGCGGCTGCCCTGATCTACAAAGCTTTTCCAGGCATAAGCGCCACGTAAACGGGCTATGCCTAAGCGATCGGCTGCCATATTTTTATCTGAGGTGGCGTGGGTCGGTTGCATAGCCGGCAGAATATGCAGCTGGGCAAAACGTGG
The DNA here is from genome assembly GCA_018815765.1 of Gammaproteobacteria bacterium. Lineage (GTDB taxonomy): Bacteria > Pseudomonadota > Gammaproteobacteria > Enterobacterales > Alteromonadaceae > Pararheinheimera. The sequence goes on from JAHIWM010000091.1 coordinate 4,590, forward strand.
AATATCTTTAGGCGAAACAATCTGCGCATGCTCAATACGGTGACGGCCTTGTTCCAGTTGCTCTTTGCTTGCCAGTTGTTCAAATCTGTCCAACACCAGACGGTTGGTTAAATCACCTATTGCATGCACGTTGGTTTGAAAACCAGCGTCCAGCGTCAGCTTCATTACAGCTGTTAACTTATCTGGCTGGGTGACAAATAAACCTTTTTGGCCAGGCTGATCAGAATAAGGTTCTATTAAAGCCGCCCCACGGCTGCCCAAAGCTCCATCGCCATAAATTTTGACCGAACGGGCAACAAAAATGTCGTCTTTATCCAGGATAGGACCAGCTTTTAACCAGTCGGCCAAATGCGGATCTGTAGCCGATAACATGGCGTAAATACGCAGTGGTAGTTTGTTGTCTTTGCGAAGTTGCTGGTAACTTTGCAGGTTGGCCTGATCCACACCTGCATCGTGAGTAGAGGTGATACCTAAAGCCAATAAGTGCTCAAAAGCAGCATTTAATGCGGCTAAACGCTCGGCTTCGGACTGCTGTGGAATTTGTTTTTCCAGCAATAACATGGCGTTGTCTATCAATACGCCGGTGGGATTGCCTTCAGCATCCCGGATTATTTCTCCCCCAGGTGGATCTATAGTTTCTTTGCTGATGCCTGCAAGTTGCAGCGCTTTGCTGTTGGCACAGCCGGCATGACCGTCCACCCGGGTTAACCAGACGGGCTTATCTTTAATGCTTTCATCCAGCAGGGTCTTGCCCGGAAACTGTTGGGTAGGCCATAGCACCTGATTCCAGCCACGACCTAAAATCCACTGAGATTGTTGATGCGCTTTGGCAAAAGCAGCCACTTGGGCCACAGCCTGAGCTTCGCTGCTGCTGGTGCGCAAATCGACCTGATTCAAATTTTGGCCTAAACCCAGCACATGACCATGGCCATCAATCAGGCCAGGTAATAAAGTCTGGCCTTTACCGTCAATTTGTTCTGCTTGGTGATAGGCAGCAACTGCGGTTTTATCGCCACGAGCCAATACTTTGCCTGTCTGGTTATCAAACACAAAATGGCTGAATTCGGCGATTTGGCCTTTGTCATCAAAGCCATAACCCTGAATATTGTGCAGCACGACAGGAGCGGCTGATAAAGAGCCACTGGCAATGAATAACAGACTGAAGATTGAAGGAGTAAAAAAACGCATAGCACAATTCCCTGGTTGGTCCGTCGCCGGACCTGCCGGGCTAACGGTATTTTTTCTTAGCTTTTTGCTGACGGACTTTTTCCCGCTCGGCTTTTTCAGCAGCTCTGACGGCTTCCTCTAACTTAGCATTCTGTAATTCCTCTGTCACCATGTCTGGCGTTTCCAGACTGACAGGGCCAAACAAGCCAGCACGAAGTTCGGTAATTAAAATTGAACCTGCTTTTTGTAAGTCAACTACACCACCTTTGCGCATACAACCACGGCGTTCGCCCAAGGCATCTAACAAGGCGACGTCATTTTCTGGCTGCTCTTTTAGCTGGTAACGCGCCATTACTTGTTGAGGGTAAGCTTTGAGTAAATAATCTGCGGCAAAAATAGCGATATCAGCGTAATCAAAGGCAGTGTCTTTAATGGCACCTGTTACAGCCAAACGATAACCACAGCTGGCTGGGCTCAACTTGGGCCATAAAAAGCCCGGGGTGTCGGTTAGAATCACATTATTGTCTAAACGAATACGTTGCTGGATTTTGGTTACACCAGCTTCATTGCCGGTTTTGGCGATAGTGCGACCAGCTAATGTATTGATGATGGTGGATTTTCCAACGTTAGGAATACCCATAATCATGGCACGGGCACCCCGTATATCTAAATTACGATCGGGCAGCATCTGGTTACAAAGTTGCAACAAAGCCTTGATTTGTTCAGGGTTTTGCTGACTAATAGGAATGGCTTTAATGCCTTTTTCCTGTTCAAAGCGTTCTACCCATAAAGCGGTGACGGCCGGATCTGCTAAGTCGGCTTTGTTCAGTACCTTGATCACCGGCGTATCACCACGCAGCTCTGGTACCAAAGGGTTTTCACTGGAGAAAGGAATGCGGGCGTCCAGCATTTCGATAATGATATCGACTTGTGGCATAACCTCGGCAATTTCTTTACGGGCCTTGTGCATATGGCCTGGGAACCAGTTTATCGACATAAAAACTCTCTTGGGTTAGCCGCATGGCGGTTGGAACAGGAAACAATTCAATATTTTACGCTGTTATCAGGTGAGGCAGGAACTTTTTTCCGGCTTAAACCTCCGATTAGCAGCTTTTTACAGATTGCATGCGCACATCATGGAGTAACAGGGAATGAAGATGTTGAAGTATCTCGCTGGTTTAGTGGTCACAGCAGTCGTGAGTGCCGGACCCTCAATGGCCTCAGAGTTTAAGCAAGTGCAGGTGCAGCTGGAGCATCCTGCCAATGGCGATAGCTTATTCATTCCCAGTGCCAAAGCCTTGTTGCAATCTGGCCATTCATCCGATAGTCGCTGGCTGAGTTGGGTCGACTTAACCACAAACAGCGCCAAGCAGGTTCCTATCCCAACGCAAGCGCAGTTTTTTCACAAGGCTCAGATCAAAGGCCAACCGAATGAACAACTGGTGGTATTAGGCTCTGAAGGCATCAGTTATTTTAAAGCTGAAGACAGCAGTTGGCACCGCTTCCTCAACACTGAATCTTTGTATCGCACAGTAGATGGTAAACGCTTGCTGAAACTGGACTTTGTTTATGACTTCAATAATGACGGTTTATCAGACTTTATAGTGCCGGATTTTAATGCTCAGCATATTTATCTGCAGCAACAGGACGGCAGTTTTAGTTTGTTCTCTCTGGCTGTTGATGCGAAATCCAGAGTATTTGATAAAGACCCGGACTATACAGGTCGGGAAGCGAGGTTTCTAGACTGGAATGTCGATGGTCGCACCGATATTGCTTTTGCAATAGACGATAGCTTGTTGCTGTACCTGCAAACTGAAACTGGTTTTGCCACCGAAGCTCAAACTATAGAGCTGGGATTGGGCCTAACTCCTGACGCCTTGGCTGAAGTTCGGGGTGGTGATGGCCGCAGTTTTAAAGGCTTGTCGATCAACAGGTTGTATGACGTTAAAGATTTGAATAACGATAGCATCGCCGACCTGATAGTGCGTCAGGAGCAATTTGCCGATGCAGTGGAGCAAAGCTATAGCTATCGTATTCACTATGGTAAAACCGGGCAGGGCAGCCTGCAATTTAAGGCAGAGCCTGATGCGCTGATCAATACCAAAGGTATTCAATCCGAACCTGTATTTACCGACTTAAATAACGATAAAAAGCTGGACTTTTTCACGCCTGCTGCTGAATTTGGCATTGGTACTTTAGTGCGGGCTTTACTTGCTGGCACTGCCAATATGGAGCTGCAATTTTTCCCTCAGCTGCAAAGTGGCAAATTCCCGGATAAACCTGTGTATCGGCAAGATGCTACAGCTCAGGTCAGTATTGGTAATGCACAGGTCAATTTGCCTGTGCTGAAAGCGTTGGTATCAGAACAGGCGCTGGCTTTGCTATTGATAGGGGATGAAGATCATTTGAAGGTATACCAAAGCGCCAAAGAAAAACTATTCAGCAGCAAAAGTATCAGATTAAAACAGCCGATACCGCTAAACGGTATGCTGGCGTCCACAGCCGATTTAGATCTGAACGGCAAAATGGATTTAATTTTGCCTTTTACCCATTTAGATCCAGAAGCGGTGCGCAACCAGCTGCATTTTTTACTGCAGCAATAACTGAAATTGGGGTCAGATCACATTGTTAACTGTTAACAATGTGATCTGACCCCATTTTATGGCCTTAACCATAGTTTCATTTGAGGGTAGCCATTAGTTGTATCTGCAGTCTCACACATGCCATACCAGCTTAATAGCGGATGGCCAAAACCCTTTCCAGTGGTAAAGGCGGCAATATAAGCATCGGAGCCGCCTTTGTAGCCGTCGCTATGGAATAAAAACTCTGGTGGCAACTTTAAATACTGTAATGCTGCCCAGGACCAGGCGATTGCTGCCATTTCTTCTGCCGGGCCATGACCAGATTGACGGACATCAGCCTGTAGTTCCGCTCGTTTGGCCGATGTGGTGACAGCAATATGACCTGCTTCATGCAAACAATCTCCCAGATAACTCAGTTTGTCCGGATCAATCAACAAACAACCGTTCTGGATCCGCAAACCCGGTAAAAAGCTTGTACCTGACAAAGAGGTCAATTGATAGGGCAGTTCGATCTGCTGAAAAAAAGCAGTCAGTTGAGTGAGTTGCTCAGTTTGTGTTGGCACTGTTTTTGTTTCCTTCTGTTCAACGTTTTCCAAGCTAATCAATGAGCACCATGTTTGATTGCTTCAAAATTAGCAATGTTCCTTTTTTGTGCTAGTCTGGTTTATTTATAGTGAAAAAATAATAACTTAGCTATGAGTCTTTGCCTGTTTTCTTTGATCACTAAAGCGGAACATTTGCAGCAAATGCAGCAGGAATTACATCTGCTTGCGCAGAAGCACTGGTGTTCGCATGTTAATAAAACCGACTATCAGGGCGGTTGGGATGTATTGGCCTTGCGCTGTGCAGCCAAACATCAGCATGCCCACACCATTTTGCAAAGTTTCGCCATTGAAGATAGCGAAGAGTGGCAGGATTTACCTTTGCTGGATCAGGCCCCCAGTGTCAAAGATTTCCTGCAGCACTTAGCTGTATCAATAAAGTCTGTACGCCTCATGCGTTTACACCCAGGTGCCGTGATTAAACCGCACAGGGATCATGGTTTATGTCTGGAGCAGGGCGAAGCCCGTTTGCATTTACCACTACAAACCAACCCTGAATTAAGATTTTATGTGGCAGACCAGCTGGTGCCTATGCAGGAAGGTGAGCTGTGGTATATCAATGCCGATCAAATGCATTGGGTGGAAAACAAAGGCAGTACCGCCAGAATTAATCTGGTGATTGATTGTGAAGCCAATGACTGGCTAAAGGAACAGCTCCAAATAGTCGCAAAACCAGACATGATAAAGGCTGCTTTAACTAAAGATCATTTAGTTGAAAGCTCCAATCTGTCTATGGGCGGCGTTTTTCATCTCTACAGGCTCTGGCAAAAAATTCAGCTGAAAATCCAACAACAAATTCCCTCATCGGCTTATGCCGGGGAATGGCTGCTGGATACTGCAGTGCTGGACCTTTGTGGTATTGGTCTTGAACCAGGCATGCAGGCTTTACATCAGTATGCTGACGCTGTGGATGCACTGCAGTGGATACAAAACAGAAGGCTTACAAAGACAGAAATAACACAGATTAATCAACAATTGCAGCGTGTTGCAAAGGGAGCCTCGGCTGTAAAGTCGCCAGCACAGCTATTGTCTGATGATCAGTTGGAGTTCTGGCGCACTCAGGGTTATCTGGTGATCCCCGGAGTCTTAAGCAAAGAGCAATGCCAGCAAAGTTGCGATGTTATTTGGCAGTATCTGCAGGCCGACCCGGCACAACCCAAGAGCTGGTATCAAAGCACAGACAAAATGCAAAAAATCATGCTACAGCTGTTCCGTCACCCTGCGCTCGATGCCAACAGACAACAGCCTCTAATTCGCCAGGTGTATGAACAATTATGGCAACGCACTGATTTAGTGATGAGTACAGACAGAGTTAGTTTTAATCCACCTGAAACGCAAAGCTGGTGTTTTCCGGGGCCTGATTTGCACTGGGATGTTGAACTGATAGCACCAGTGCCTTTTGCGACTCAGGGGCTAGTGTATTTAACGGACACCACAGAGCAGCAAGGTGCTTTTTGTTGTGTGCCAGGTTTTCATCTTAAGATTGATGACTGGATTGACAGCCAAAACAAAAACGCCATTGAACTTCAACAACAAGACTGGGCAAATTGGCCTGTCAAAGCCATAGCGGCCAAAGCGGGCGATTTAATTATCTGGCATCAGGCCCTGCCTCATGGCGCCAGTCGCAATACTGCCAATTCGCCTCGTATAGTGCAATACATCAATATGTATCAGGCCACCTCTGATGCTTAAATCTCAACTGTATTTGAGTTTGATCCACAACCTGGCCGGCTTAGAACAATTGGCACGCTGCCCGGATTTAGTTTCATTTACGCAATGTCTTCGTCAAATCCTTCGGATTGAACAGGTCTCTGATCATGAATTACTGCTTTGGCTGGAAGCCGAAAACTCAGTCTGTATTTCGCCCGAACTCGATCTATTCAGCAGGTTTTGGCTTCCTGTCGCATATAAAAAGCAGACGCAGGAAGTGCTGTGGCTGCCAGCCCTGAATCGTCCGGTACAAAGCTACTTTGCGGAATATGTCACCGAAACCCGTGCAAATCTGTTGGCAAGTCTGATCAGACCAAAAACCAGCTTAACTGCTTTGCTTAATCAGGAAGATGCTTTGATTGCAGTGGAACCTTCGGGTTTTATTTTCCATCTGTCGCGTTGTGGTTCAACTTTGGTTTCGCGCAGTGTAGCTGTGAGTGAGTCATATCGGGTTATCGCCGAATCTGACGTGTTCACCTCAGTGTTGCAAGATCAGCAACTGGAAGAGTTGCAGCGTAACCGCGCACTGAAATTAATGGTTAGCTTACAAGGCAGGCTCAGAGGGAAAGAACAGCGTTTAGTGGTGAAATGGAATGCCTGGGATCTTTGTTTTATTCAGCAGATAAAACAACTATACCCCAACACCCCCTTTGTGTTTCTGACTCGCCAACCTCTGGATATTTTGGCATCTCACCAAAAATCGGCAGGTTGGCATATGGTGCCTTTGCAGGATCAGCTTCGTTTGTTTGATTGGCCTGTTGCTGATTGTGAAGAAGGCGGGTTGTTGCATTACCAGCAAAAGGTGCTTCAGCAACTGATGCAATGGATGTTGCACTATTCAGATCTGAAACAAGTGTTGATTATCGACTATCAAAAATTACCGCAAGCTGTGGAGGAGCAAATCCTGCCATTTTTTTGCCTGAGTTTCAGTACTGTCGAACTGCAACTGATGACGCGGAGTCAACTGCACTACAGTAAAAATCCACAACAGCTGTTTCAGCCCGATGGCTGGAAGCAGAATCATTTTGAGGGAAGCCGGCTGACAGAGTTAACTCAACAACTATCACCTTTGTATCAGCGATTGGTGGCTTACGCTTAGTTTAATTTACGGGGAAATTATTGTATGACTACAGCATTTAACTTACCTGACGGGCTTGGATTACGTATGGCTATGCCATCAGATCAGCCTTTTATCGCGGGTTTATTTAACAGCAGCAGAGCTGTATTGCGGCTTGCCGATGCAGAAACGGATTACATCGAAACTTTGATAGAGCATCAGTTTGATTTGCAAAGTGAAAGTTATGGCGAACGGTTTCCGAATGCACAAGTGATGGTTATTGAAAAAACTTCAGAGTCTATAGGGCGGATCGTGATTGATATGGGGGTAAATCTGGTGCATATCGTTGACTTAATGCTTATTCCTCAAGCTCAGGGTAAGGGGTATGGCCCTGCGGTGATCCGCGCTGTTCAGTATGTTGCAGCCCAACAGATGTTACCCGTAGGTTTGGTGGTCGACAGCTTTAACAGCAAACTGAAAGCTATCTATCACGCATTAGGTTTTCGCACTGAACAGCAAAGCCAGACGCATGAACTGATGATTTGGTATCCATCAGGGCAGCAAGCCTATGCCGGGCTTTAGTATTCTGCAGATTCTGCCAGTTGTTGCTCGACATAAGCTTTGATGCCAGCAACATCAGGCAGAGGGAATAGTTGTCCTTGCTCCTGAAACTGAAAGAGGTCTGTCATCAATTCAAATTCAGCCTGCGCCAGACGCAGGTATTGTGCCGTGTTGGGTTGAGCAATGGTTTTCCGGTAGTAGCAGTCCTGCTCAGGATAATAACGGCATATTCTCGGACGCTCCGGCTGTTGATAGATGCTGCACTGATTATTTTTCAAATGACTACACTGCGTTTTTACCAATAAAGACCAGCCTGAATCCGTAATCGCAATCTGAGTGCCTTCAAAATTCAGGCAATAACGAATGTAATCAATATCTTTAAATTCGGAGGGTTGTTTTAACGGCACCGATAAAAAGGTGCAACACCAGCTACTACATGAGTTACAAACCGATCTGTATTGCGCCAGGCTGTACTTTGCTGATGCTGGAAGTTCAGTCTGACCTTCGGCCCAGATCAGCCAGTTGGCGTAGGGTGTATCAATAATAGCTGCTGTTTGTTGGTAAGGCTTAGCGCCCTGATAAGCTGATCGCAACAGTTGCGCCTGCACCTCAGGCCAGGCCGGATAAAAAGGCAAAGCTTCCTGCTCACTATACAACCACTGTTGCAACAACAACCAACGCTGACTATCCATCCATAACAAATCAGCTTTAGGTTCGGTTTTGTTGGTCATGGTTTTGCTATAAAAGCATTTATAGGGGCTGTAGTTCACACAAATTAACGGTTGCTCTGGCTGGTTATGCACGGCACAACCACCTTCAGACGTAAGGTTTTTGCAGTGGCTAAGAAAATACACTGTACAGCGCCAGTCAGCACTGAGTGTGGTGTCAATATTACTGAAATTAGAGAAGTATAAAGCCTGATCTAATTCGGCCTGAGTTCTGATTGGAAAAGAGGTCAGTTCCAGATGGGAACAACAAGGGGATGCCTGACAACTTAAGCATGGGCTGGTCATAAAATCCTGGCCTTTCCTAATTAAAACTAATTTGATAATAAGGAGTTTGATCTCCTGCCTGATCTGGCAGCACTCTGTTGATATAGATCTGTGGTAAGTCGCCACACTCTGGATGAGACAAAGTAAAGAGGCCATCTGAAAAAGCCGTCATACCAGTCGATTTAAAATACAAACTGAACTGTTGCCTGAAGTTGTTGTTGCTGATGCTGGAGACAAACACCTGTTCCAGTTGGAGCTCGGCGACGACAATACCTTTACGCTGCACACTAAACATCTGGCCTGTGTAGGGACTAAAGTACTCTGCTGTAATCTGACTTAAATTCAATGGTTGCACTACCTGAAGTTTTTGAAATACCAGGGCTGTAACACAGCCCTGATCGGGTGGTTACTAATTTCTTGAAGGGAATATACCTGATAAAGCAATACAAAAATTTAATGCCAGATAAGGGCTAAGGTTAGAGAAAGACTGGCTTCCTCCCGCATTAGCTACTGTGACAGTTGGCGCGCCGCCACTCACTGTTCCTGTTGCAGAAATGCCTCCCAAATTGACTGTGGTACCGGCTGAAGTGGCGTAAAAGCTTGTTTTACCAGATACACCAGCCAAATAGTTTCCTTCTTCCGGCTGAGCATTGCTTCCTGTTGCTGAGTTAGCTTTTAAAGCGGCGGTAATCTCAACAGTGCCTGTAACCGCAGTGGCTGTCGCTGCGTGATTATGGATTGGCATATTCGCGACAGTTAAAGTGGTTGATTCGTGTCCTGACACTTGCCCTATCGCATAATTACTTAGTCCTGGCCCCTGCCCATAACTTATTGCAGAACGACCTCGTAAGTCAGGAAGGCCAAATGTATTTTGACCGTTACCACCATAATTAGTACCCAATAAAGAGAATAAAGCAGTGTTCTGAGATATGCCTAAAATCTGACCTGCACAAGTGGACCAACCTCTTGGCGCAAAGTTAAAACCAAAGGCCTGTATCTGGCCTGTAAAGGGTTCCATATAGTTACTCCTTCAGATGATTCTTGATCTAGTTAATGTTCCTGTATTGGAACTTTGTAAGGCTAGACAGTTTTTGGTACAAATCAATTGTTTATCCTATGTTTTTTTCTGATTTGGATAAAACTGATTGAGTTATTGCTCTAATTAAATCTGGCCGGAGTGCTATTGTTCCTTAAATTGGGTTTGGTGATTCTTCTGAATTGGCTTAAACTTAGCCAGTTTTAGATGTATCGGCAGTCAAGGGATTTGGATGTGACGCAGAAGTATCATTTTATTTCAGGATTACCCCGCTCCGGGTCAACACTGTTGTCCGGTATTTTAAGGCAGAACCCACGTTTTCATGCGGCGATCAGCAGCCCTGTGGCGGGTTTGGTCAATGGCGCTTTAGAGCAAATGGGTGCCAACAGTGAATCCTATAGCTTCTTTGATGAAAATAAACGCAAAGCCATAGCAAAAGCTTTGTTTCAGGCCTATTACAGCGACACTCCCCATCCGATCATTTTTGACACAAACAGACAATGGACAGCACGGTTACATCAACTGGTTGAACTTTATGACGATTTTAAAGTGATCTGCTGTGTACGTAACCCAGCTTGGGTGATGGATAGTTTCGAAAAAATCTACCGGAAAAACCCTTTTGATTACAGCCGGATGTTTAGTCCTGCAACCAGGCAAACTGTCTATAGCCGATCCGAATCGTTGATCTCCAGCAACGGCGCAGTCGGTAGTGCCTGGACCGCTTTAAAAGAAGCTTATTATGGCGAGTTTTCGGACCGCCTGCTGCTGGTCGATTACGACCTTCTTACCCAAAAGCCCGCCCGCACTATGGAACTGATTTACCAGTTTCTGGGGGAGCCGTTTTTTACGCATGATTTTGAACAAGTAGATTACAACGAAAGTGAGTTTGACCAGCAGCTGGGGGTAAAAGGGCTGCATCAGGTCAGGAAAAAAGTAGAGTTCAAGGCCAGGCGCAGTATTTTACCGCCTGATTTGTTCGTCAAATATCAACAAATGGATTTTTGGCTGGATACCACAGCAAGCGCGGCACATTGTATTGTCAGTCGCACCGCTGCACGGAACACAACAGCTGAAGCGGGAGGCGGGGATGAAGGTTAATTTGAGTAAAGTGTTGTCGGGTTTATTATTACCTTTTGGCTTTTATGGAGCCCAACTACAGGCTAGTTATCAGTATCAGCGCAGTTATTTAACTGCTCCGGACTCTGGGCTTGGCCTTTACCCGACAGAGCCACAATCCAACTGGACTGCGGTGACCGAATCCGACGATGATCTGGCGATCAAACAAGCCTCAAGCATACACGAGCTGGTGCTGATTGACTCCGCAGTGCCGGATAAACAAGTATTCTTCCGGGCGTTAAAACCTGGTGTGGAAATTATTGAATTAAACGCAGAGCAGGATGCCGCCAGTCAGCTCAGCACTATACTGGCGCGTTATCAAGGTTTGTCAGCCCTGCATATTATCTCTCATGCCACAGAGGGCGAATTGCAGTTGGGCAATAGCAAAGTAAATGCAGAAAACCTGAAACAGCAAGTTGAAGTATTTGCCGCTTTAAATGGTGCTTTAAAAGAAGGCGCAGATTTACTGTTATACGGTTGTGATTTAGCGTCCGGTAAAGCAGGTGAAGAATTACTGGAGTTAATTCAGCAAAACACCCATCTGGATGTAGCGGCATCTAGTGATCTAACAGGCAATCTGGCACAAAACGCCGACTGGGATTTGGAAATCCAACAAGGTCAGATTGACACCCAACTGGCTTTTTCAGAAAAAGCCTTGATGGATTTTTCTGGGGTTTTGGCTGGGACTTTTACACTCAGTGATAAAGATACCTTTGCCTATCGAAATGGCGGCGTAACAGTGGGGGGCAATGTGAAAGATAATTGCCCGAGTGACGCTGGCGGTACTTACTTTTACCATTCTATTGACTCCACTGACTACATAGGTTGTGGTTTTATGCACAACAATGGGTTCGGTGGCACGACAGTCGGACTGACTAATTTCTTCTCAGTGTATGTGCCCGCATTTTTGCGTATTGAAGGCGTGCCTATGGAAGATGAGCAAGAAGTCAGCGGAACCAACCATATAGAAATCAGAAAACGCAGTGGCAGTTTTCAGTTAACCAATGCGGTGGCTGACGAATTTGATAGTTATTCAACTACATTTAGCAGCGTGCGCATCACGGGTTATCCGACAGCCCAGGCCGGTGGAGGAACAATCCTCTCTACTGCTATTACCAATGATACAACCGCAAAGAGCACCTTTACCTTTGCCTCTGCTGGTGCATTAAGTAATTTTATTGGCGTTAATCTAACAAAATTCCGGCTGACTTTTGTTAATGAGGCAGGAAGCAGTGTTGACGTGATGCGTCTGGTTAGTTTTGCCACTGAAGATGCAGACGAAGATGCTCCAACTATTACGGCAGTTAGCGATCAAACTCTTGCTGTTGGGGCTAGTACCGCTGCTTTGGGTGTAACTTTGGAAGATGTGTATACGCCTGAGGCTGATATTGTTTTTACTGTGGACAGCTCCAACACTACAATTGTGCCTTTAAGCAATATAGATTTAGGCGGTAGCGGAGCAAACAGGACAGTAACTGTTGAAGGCGCAGCTGTTGGCTTTTCTGATGTTACATTGACAGCTAAAGACCGTTCGGGTAACGAGCGCTCAGAGATTTTTAGAGTCACAGTGACAAATCCGAACAATACACCTACTGACATCGAATTAGATAATGTCACAGTCAATCAAAGTGGCGGCACTGATGCGGTGGTAGGTGAGTTAAGCAGCACCGACGCTGATGTCGGTAATACCCACACCTATTCGCTGGCAGCAGGGACTGGCGATACTAATAACGCCAGCTTTAATATCAGTGGTTCATCGTTGCGTGCAAATAATGCTGCTGCTCTGGCGGCAGGTCCCTACAGTGTGCGCATTCGTACTACGGATAATGCAGCTGCAACGTACGAAGAAGCTTTTGCTATCACTGTTGTTGATAATATACCGTCGGCAGTGGTGTCCGTAACTCTGAATGGCACACCAGTAGCGGGCGACAGTAGTGTGACTTATGCAGTTACTTTTGATACTGTCACTAGTAATATTTCTACTGACGATTTTCTGATAACAACAGTCAGCGGGTCGGCTACCGGCACTGTGTCCAATGTTTCAGCAAGTTCAGGCACCAGTGTCAATGTGACAGTGAGCGGTATTTCTGGTACTGGTGTAATGCGGCTTGATGTAAAAGCCAATACCAATCTGACCGACGCCGCGGGTAATGGTGGAGGTACAAACGGTTATGTCGCTGCTTTTACCGGCGGAGCCACCCATACAGTTGACCGTGTTGCCCCTAATGCACCTTCGGCCCCTGATTTAGATGCGGGTTCTGATTCAGGCAGCAGTCAGACCGATGATATTACCAACGTCACCACACCCACGCTGACGGGTACGGCTGAAGTTGGCAGCACTGTTACTTTATATGATACAGACGGCACTACTGTTTTGGATTCTGCTACCGCAACGGGTGGTAGCTGGAGTATTACCAGCCCAGTCCTGAGTGAAGGCAGCCATACGCTGAGAGCTAAAGCTGTGGATGCTGCAGGCAATGAGTCAGTGCTGTCTTCTGGTTTAACTGTCACTATTGATACCACATTGCCAGCTGCGCCTGCAGTTCCTGCGCTGGACTCTGGCTCTGATACCGGCAGCAGTAACAGTGATAATCTGACCAATGCCACCAGCCTTACCTTCACAGGTACAGCCGAAGCTGGTAGTACAGTGGCATTAAGCTCTAATGTTGATGGCGCTTTAGGTACTGAGACAGCTTCAGCAGGTAGCTGGAGTCTAACCACTTCAGATGTAACCACCTCAGGCAGCCATACTATTACTGCCATAGCCACTGATGTGGCAGGTAACTCCAGTGCTGCTTCATCCGGTTTAGCTATAGTGCTGGACAAGACGACTCCAATAGTGACAGCTACAGCGCCGGACGGCGGGGCTGTGTCCACTGATACTAGTGTCGACTTTACGGTGAACTTCAGTGAGTCTGTCAGTAACATCTCTACCGATGACTTCGCATTAGGCATCACAGGCAGTGTTGATGGAACTATTTCCAGCGTATCGGCAAGCTCTGGCTCCAGTGTCACTGTGACTGTCAGCGGCATCAGTGGTAACGGCACGGCCAAGCTGAATCTGAATGCATCAACTGATATTGTTGATGCGGCTGGTAATGCCAGCCCCTCAGCCTATAGCAGTGGTTCAACTCACACTGTTGCTATCCCTGTGGCACCGGACGCACCAACTATAGGCACTGCTACAGCAGGCGATGGTCAGGTATCCGTTACCTTTACTGCACCAGGTGATGACGGTGGTTCGGCTATAACCACTTATACTGCAACGGCGAACTCTGGCGCATTTGGTACTTGTGCCGGGCCAGCGGCTTGTACAGCTACTGTGACAGGCCTGACCAACGGTACTGCTTATACCTTTACTGTAACTGCAACCAATGCCAAAGGCACCAGTGTTGCTTCTGGTGCTTCAAACTCAGCAACGCCTAAGGGGAGTCAAACCATTAGCTTCCCGAATCCTGGCCCACAAAACTTTGGTACTGCACCTGATCTGAGTTCGACAGCCAGTGCTACTTCCGCGCTTACGGTGAGCTTTAGTTCAGTCACCGCAGGTGTTTGTACTATTACCAACGCCGGAGAGTTAACTTTTGTCACAGCTGGTAGCTGTACTATAAATGCGGATCAGGCGGGTGATACCATCTGGAATGCGGCAACTACAGTGCCCCAAACCTTCCCTGTCAATGCGATAGTGCCAACAGCGCCAACCATTGGCACTGCCACTGCAGGTGATGGCGAAGCCATAGTAACCTTTACTGCTCCGGACAATCCTGGTGGTGCACCCGTAACCAGTTATACAGTCACTTCCAACCCTGGCAATTTCACAGAAACCGGAGCTGCTTCACCTATTACCGTGTCCGGTTTAAGCAACGGTGTGGCTTATACCTTTACAGTGACTGCAACCAACGCCTCAAGCTTAATAAGCCCAGCTTCGGTTGCGTCTAATTCCATTACGCCAGCATCACCACAAACTATTACCTTTGCTGACCCTGGCACGCAGAATTTTGGTACTACGCCAACACTGACAGCGAGTTCATCCGCTGGTGGTGGTTATGTGGTTACTTTCACTTCAGCCACCGCAGGTGTCTGTACTGTCAGTGGTGTTACGCTGACGTTTTTGACTGCGGGCACTTGTACTATTAATGCGGATCAGGCGGGTGACACCTCTTTCCTGCCAGCACAGCAGGTGAGCCGGTCTTTCAGCGTTAGCCCTGTAGTTCCTGGTGCTCCAACCATAGGAACTGCAATTGCTGGTGATACTCAAGCGAGTGTTGCCTTTGCTGCCCCGGTGAATTTAGGTGGCTCAGCTATTATCAATTATACAGTGACCACTAATCCGGCGGATGTGGGTCCGGTCAACGGCCCAAGTTCACCTATTATTGTCACTAATCTGAACAATGGTACTGCTTATACCTTTACCGTGACGGCGAATAACGTGGTGGGTCCTGGGGCTGCATCGGCTGCGTCTAACTCTATTAGTCCGGCTGCAACTCAAACCATTACCTTTGCTCAGCCAACTGCGCAAAACTTTGGTACTACGCCTACTCTGAGTGCTACAGCGGATTCAGGTTTAACGCCTGTCTTTACCTCTTCAACCATTAGTGTTTGTACCATCACCAGTGGTGGTGCGCTGACATTTGTGAGCGCGGGTACTTGTACTATCAATGCTGATCAGGCGGGTAATGGCAGTTATTTACCTGCTCTCCAGATTAGCCGCAGCTTCACGGTGAATGCGGTTATACCAGGTGCCCCGACTATTGGTACTGCAACAGCGGGTAATGCCTCTGCAACTGTAGCTTTCACTACTCCGGCTGCTACTGGTGGTGTTGCAATTACTGGCTATACCGTCACTTCAAACCCTGGCAATATTACGGCCACAGGTTCTGGTTCGCCTATTAGTATTTCCGGTTTAACCAATGGCACTGCCTATACCTTTACCGTGACGGCGACAAACTCTGCCGGAACAAGTGCTGCCTCAGCGGCCTCTAATTCAGTGACGCCTGAAGTGGATAATACTGCACCTGTGATCAGTGGCTCACCTGCTACCACAGTAGTGCAGGGGACCGCCTATAGTTTTGTGCCTTCAGCTTCTGATGCTGATGATCAAACTCTGACATTCAGTATCAGTAATCAGCCTTCCTGGGCCAGTTTCTCAAGTAGTTCAGGTGCTTTGACAGGTACTCCAGACATCGATGATATAGGCACGACCAGCAGTATAGTGATCAGTGTCAGTGATGGTATCACCAGTTCGTCCCTGGCCTCGTTTAGCATTACTGTGCAGGCTGCGAATCAGACTCCGGTGATTAGTGGTAGTCCGTCTACCACTGTTGACGCAGGCGATCTGTACAGCTTTACACCAACGGCTACAGATGCCGATCCAGAAACCACTCTCACCTTCAGTATTAGCAATAAGCCAGCCTGGGCCAGCTTCAGTGCAAGCAGTGGTGCTTTGAGTGGTACGCCAACCAGTACAGATGTGGGGGCAACTTCAGGTATTGTGATCAGCGTATCTGACGGCACCGCAAGTGCAAGCTTGCCGGCCTTTACACTCACTGTCGTGGCAAGTAACCAGGCTCCGGTGGTGGTAGATCGTTCCGCAACACTAGAGGAAGACACTCCGCTGAGCCTGACGTTAACTGCACAGGACCCGGATCAGGATGAGTTGAGCTATGAAATTGTGGCACAACCTGAACACGGTACTGTGGCTTTGCAAGGCACTTTAGTGGTCTATACGCCAGAGAAAGACTTTAACGGCACTGACAGCATTGGTTTTATCGCCAAGGATGCAGAGCTAAGTTCGAATACGGCAAGCATCAGTCTTACAGTGACTGCCGTGAATGATAATCCTGTGGTCGCAGATGATAGCTTCAGTCTGCAGCGGACAGAGAATAACCAGTATCAACTGGCTGTATTAGCCAACGATACGGATGTGGACGGTGACACTCTGACGATAGACGGCGCTTCTACCACAGTCGGCACTGTGGCCTTTAATGCTGAAGGTTTAACCCTGACTGTGCCGGATTTATATGCCGGACCTGCCAGCTTGCGTTATACCCTTTCCGATGGAGAAGGCGGGCGTGCAACTGCGAATGTCAGTCTGATTATCGAAGGGGGTGATGCTGCAAATCTGCCGGTGATTACAGTACCTGCTGATATAGAGGTCGATGCAACAGCGTTATTCACCCGCGTACCTTTGGGGATTGCAACAGCTGTTGATCGCAATGGCCGTCGTCTGCGGGTCTCGTTAATCAATGGCAGCCTGTTCTTTGCGCCTGGTGAACATATAGTCTACTGGCAAGCCACAGATGCCGATGGCAATACCGCGACTAAAGCGCAAAAAGTCAGCGTGAACCCATTGATCTCATTGAGCAAAGATCAGCTGGTGACGGAAGGCAGCGAAGTAGTGGTTGATGTGATACTCAACGGCCCTGCTCCTCTGTATCCGGTGTCCGTGCCTTATAGCGTTAGTGGCAGCGCCGGCGCTAATGACCATACGCTGGTCTCAGGTGTGGCGGAAATCAGCTCTGGCACAAGCACCAGTATCCGCTTTAATGTGCTGGAGGATGGCGTGGCCGATTCGCCTGAAGACATAGTGATCACGCTGGATAGCAGCGTAAATCGTGGTAGTAAGCGCAGCAGCCGCATTCTGGTGAGCGAAGCGAATATTGCCCCTGTTGTTTCTTTAGCTGTAGAGCAGAATGGTTTAAGCCGTCTGACGATCAGTGAAGGGGATGGTGTGGTGACTGTCACAGCGACTGTCACGGATGCTAATCCGCAGGATCAGTTGACAGGGTCGTGGAACTTTGGACGGCTGGACAATGTAAGCTCAGATCAAACACAACTGAGTTTTGATCCGGCCGAACAAGGACCTGGTTTGTATCTGGTCAGTTACACAGCCACAGACAGCGGCACGCCAAATTTATCTGCCACATCCAGAGTCTTTATTATCGTCAGACCAAGTCTGCCGACTTTAAGCACTCAAGATACTGATGGTGACTTAGTACCGGATGATCAGGAAGGTTTTGCTGACTCAGATGGTGATGGTATCCCGGATTATCAGGATGCGATCAACGAATGTAACGTGATGCCAACTGAGCTTCTGGGGCAAACTGACTTTGTGGCTGAAGGTGATCCCGGAGTCTGTTTACGTTTAGGCACAGTGGCGGCAGAAACCGATGCCGGTAGTTTACAGATTGGAAAAGATTCGGTTGAAACTGACAATGTGGCGGTAAATATTGGCGGGATCTTCGACTTTATCGCCTACGGCTTGCCGGAACAGGGGCAAAGCTACAGTCTGGTGATACCGCAACGTTTACCTGTGCCAGCGAATGCAGTGTATCGCAAGTTCAGCGATGTGACAGGTTGGGTCGATTTTGTCAGCAATTCAGACAATTCAGTGTCAAGTAGCCTGGGTGAACGTGGTTTCTGTCCACCGCCAGGCGATGCAGTCTGGACGTCTGGATTAACTGAAGGGCACTGGTGTGTGCAGGTGCGGGTACAAGATGGTGGTCCGAATGACGCCGATGGTATTGCCAACGGTGCCATTGTCGACCCGGGTGGCGTAGCCGTCGCATTAAATGGCAATAGCCTGCCTGTTGCTGTCGCAGATGAAGCCTCAACCAAAGAGAATACTGCTGTGGTGGTGAATGTTCTGGCCAATGACACCGACGTGGATGGTGACAGCTTACTGGTGAATCAGGCGGTCAGTGGTTTTGGTACTGTCACTATTCTGGCGGATCAACAACTGAACTACATGCCTAATCCTGACTTTGCAGGTTTGGACACAGTGATCTACAGCATTACCGACGGCAAAGGTGGTACCGCAAGTGCTGAGCTAGTGGTCGACGTGTTTAGCAATAGTGCGCCAGTAGCTGTCAACGACGTGGCATCCACGAATGACAAAACTGCTGTGCTTATTGCTGTGCTGGTGAATGATACAGACGAAGATGGCAATACCTTGACTGTCAGTGCCGCCACTGCAGTGCAGGGAACTGTCAGTATCGAAGCTGATCAGCGATTACGTTACACACCAAAAGCCGGTTTTGAAGGGGTGGATACCATCAGCTATACAATCACAGACGGTTTAGATGGTACAGCGACAGCTGTGGTCAGTGTGACAGTCACTGCATACAAAGATGTAGTGGTAGAGAATAAATCAGGTGGGGGCAGTATGACGCTTTGGATGATGTTGGTGTTAGCAGGCACTGTGGCGTTGCGTCGCCGCTCAGTAGTGGGATTAGCAGCTGTTGCGCTGCTGTCCTTCAGCCCTATTAGCCAGGGAGCAGACTGGTATCTGCAAGGTTCTGCAGGTCAGAGCAAAGCAGACCAGCAGCAAAGCCGGCTGGTTGAAGAACTGCCAGATGGGACTATCACTGACTTTGATGACAGTGATAGTTCCTACGGTGTGGCAGTAGGTTACAGAGTTCATCCCTACATTGCGCTGGAGCTGGGGTATCAGGATTTAGGTGAAGCCAGCAGTCAAATCAGCGGTGAAAGTCTGACTCCGGCTCAGTACCATGAGGTAGTAAAAGCTGTGAGTCCGGTACTGGTCGATGGTTTCACAGCGGCAGTGCGTTTTACCTTGTGGCAGAACGACTTGCTGAGTGTGGAAGTGCCTGTAGGCCTGTTTTTCTGGGATTCAGAAATAGAAAGCCGTATGGATGATACTGTGCTCCGATCTGAAAGCGACGGCAACGATTGGTATCTTGGTGTTCAAATCAACTATCAGTTGGCAACTGACTGGCAAGTTGGACTTGGCTACCAGCAATTGAATCTGGAACCGAACGATGTGAATAGTTGGCTGGTTAGCTTACGTTATCAGTTTTAAAACTTCTGATCGGATTTAACAACAAAGGGCGGTGATTACCGCCCTTTGTTTTTCATGGCTAAAATTCATGCTAAGGCTGTTTGTAGCCAGTTATGTTTTGTGACAAAAAAGTCTGCCAGTTTGCCCTGTGCTTTGTTAAGCTTGCGGCAAAGTGAATGGGAGTAACATCAATGTCAGGTCAAGGATCAGGCGGCAATGTATTAGCCGCGTTATGTAGTTTGTTTATTCCTGGTTTAGGCCAGTTATTACAAGGCCGGTTACTGGCCGCTATTTTATTCTTTGCCATCACAATCGTGGGTTATGCACTGTGGTGGTTAGTGATCCCAGCTATTATTGGCGCCATTGCGCATTTATTCGCAATACTGGACGCTGCCCGTTTTCGCTCGTATCGCTGAGCAGATGCAATGAGTTCAGGCTCTCATCAAGCATCTGTCCAGCACTAAAACCGCATAATACTCTGCCAGACTGCATTGCCTGATCACAGGCAGTGGAGTCTATTACCATGCGGGCTGGGAGTTGGTACCCTGAATAAAAGGGCTGACTTTCTCCCATACATCCCGTGGAGGGATCCGGCTTTTACTGCCAACCACACAAAACAAGCCTGGGTTAGCCACATCAAAGCTGCCCGCTATGTTCCAGGATTCATAAGGGTGCGAATCATGGATCAGTAACAAAGCCGGAGTTTGAGTTGTGCCTGCAATAATATGGTACTGCTCCAGTAACCCTAGCTTCATAGCGCACAGGTAATAAAGCGAATATTCAGTCCACTTCAGTTTTAAGAAACGGCCTATCCACCAATTTTTTGGATTAGCCGGATCGTGCAGTGAACACAAAGCATCCACCCAGTTTTCGCCTGCTTTATTGGGCGATAATTCCTGCATCAGCTTTTGGCTTAAGCTTCTGGACATCAGCGCCGGAGTGACTGTCATCCCTAACTCTTTTGGGCCAACATTCGGGTTCATATTCAGAATACGGGCAGAGGATTTCCACCATTTAGGGTGCTGTGATCTTTGTTCGTATTGCAGCAGGGCTTTGCCATCGATAATAAGTTTGTTTTCATCCAGAGGTTTTAAACAAATCACATCGGCATCAAGGGTCAGATAAAACTCGTTTTCGACTAAATTGGCTATGGCAATTTTCAGCAACTGCTGTTTGCGCCAGCCGCGCATTTTTGGATACTTTTTAAATTGTGGTAATAAATCATCTTCTGCCATCACTTTAATATTCAGTGATTGCCAGCAGGCGTATTCCTGCGTTACTAACTCAACTTCGGCTGCCGGAACCAGTACAAAAATTTCGGAAATGGTACCTGCAGCGACAAAAGTCTGTAATGAAGTAAATAAAATATGGGCTCGCTTTAAATCGTTCACATCATAGCTACCACTTGCTTTTAATGGCAGAACTGCACTAATCGCCATGCTAAACTCCTGTTATATAATCAGGTTTTTACTAAACCCTTTGGAAAATGCTGGTCACATAGGGTAACTTGCAGAACACTGATAGTCGGGCTGAAAATCAGAACCACAACTGATGTAACTTTATCTATTACGCCTTACATAGGGCCTGGCAAAAGCCACTGAACAGTACATTAAGTTTGTGTAATATAAGAAAACTGATTTTATACGTAACCCCGAATGGGTATCAAACAAAAATGTTGCGTAATTGTGATTTTTTGCCCTATTGAGCCCGCTTTGGATAGATAAAACGCAAAAAAGTTTCGATGAGTTGCAGTTGTATCTGCAATTAGATTGTATTTTTCAGCGGATAAAACGACTGTTGACCTGATTAGACAAGGATTAATAATGATTTTACCTGTGATTATGGCGGGCGGTTCTGGTAGCAGATTGTGGCCCTTGTCCCGTGATTTGATGCCTAAACAGTTTTTAAAACTGGATGGCGACTTCACTATGTTACAAGCGACCGTGATGCGGTTACAGGGGCTGAATGCTGAAGCTGCGCTGGTGATTTGTAACGAAGACCACAGGTTTGTCGCAGCCGAACAGCTCAGGCAAATAAAGCAGTTAAATCACAACATTATATTGGAGCCAGCAGGCCGTAACACAGCGCCTGCTATTGCGCTTGCTGCTTTGACTGCGATAAAAAAAGCTCAGGACCCATTATTGCTGGTGCTGGCTGCCGATCATGTGATTGCTGATGTTGAGATCTTTCAGCAGGCTGTTGTTGCGGCGACAGAGTTTGCCAATGCGGATCAATTAGTCACTTTTGGTATTGTGCCTACAGCGGCAGAAACGGGCTATGGCTATATCAAAAGGGGATCGTGCAAAAAGTTAAATGGTGCTGAAGCTTATCAGGTGGCTCAGTTTGTTGAAAAACCTAAGCTTGAAACTGCTTTGGATTATTTAAGCAGTGGTGATTATTACTGGAACAGCGGCATGTTTTTGTTTAAAGCCAGCCGTTATCTGGCGGAACTGAAACAACACAGGCCCGATATTTATGCCGCTTGTGAGCTAGCCATGGCAGAAGTGGATCCTGATCTGGATTTTATCCGCGTCAATCAACAGGCCTTTTTAGCTTGTCCGTCTGAGTCTATTGACTATGCAGTGATGGAAAAAACCGATGCTGCCGTAGTGGTGCCCCTGGACGCAAACTGGAGCGACGTCGGCAGTTGGTCTTCCTTGTGGGATATTTCAGAAAAAAACAGTCAGGGTAATGTACACAAAGGTGATGTGCTGAGTTGTGACAGCACTGATAACTATATATTTGCTGAAACAGGGTTAGTGGCCACTGTTGGACTGCAGAATATCGTCGTGGTGCAAACCAAAGACGCGGTGTTGGTGGCCACTAAAGACAGAGTGCAGGATGTAAAATCGATAGTGCAGCAACTAAAAGATTTGGGTCGTAGTGAGCATAAAATTCATCGCGAAGTGTACAGACCCTGGGGTAAATATGACTCCATTGATCAGGGGGAACGTTATCAGGTAAAACACATTACCGTTAATCCTGGCCAAAAACTGTCGGTGCAAATGCATCACCACAGAGCTGAGCACTGGATAGTGGTAGCGGGTACGGCTTTAGTCAGCATAGATGACGTGGACACTATGCTGTCAGAAAACCAGTCTGTGTATATTCCGCTGGGAGCAGTGCATGCACTGGAAAATCCTGGGAAAATTCCGTTGGAACTGATTGAAGTGCAATCCGGTACTTATTTAGGGGAAGACGACATAGTCCGGTTTTCAGACCGATATGGCAGGGTAGAAGTTAAATCTTAATAAAATGGGGTCAGATCACATTAGTTACGCATAACCAATGTGATCTGACCCCATTTTTACTTCTTGTTTACTTAAGGGTAATAGAATACTAATTAAATCTCGTTCTGGAAAATCTCTGGAAAACCTTATTTTACAAGGCTATCAGAGCTTTTCCAGAAAACTAGACAAATCTCAGAAAAACAGCAAAAAATTTAAGCTCTGGAAAACTAAATTTCCAGACTTGATCTGATCCGGCAACACTGGACACGCCACTAAGCTACTTTCTTTAATTCATAGTTTTCTGGGCTGAGATAGCCAATAGCACTATGCCTTCTGGTTTTGTTGTAATCAACTTCAATGTATTCAAATACCTGTTGTTGAAGCGTTACCC
>JAHIWM010000092.1 GCA_018815765.1 Gammaproteobacteria bacterium
CAGTTTACCTATGCTTATTCTGGCTTTCACTTTATTGATCGTTGTCTCGATGTTTAGCTATTTATCCGGTTTGCAAAAAAGCGCTTTAGCAGTACAGGCCGATAATTTCCTACAAGCAATTTCGGTTGTTTTAAATGCTGACCGCGACTTATATCAGGCAAAATTAGCTTCCACTATGCACCTGAGTAAACAGGGGGATAGCGCCGCACTTGAAGCTGATGTAGAAGAAAATGCGCAGCAGGTAAAGCAGCGATTTGCCGATTATTTAAAGTTTTTGAAAAATTACCCTGATGTACAACAGCAGTTTGCTGAGTTTGAAAAGGATTACCAGTTGTGGTACCAAAGTGCGTTAGCTTTGCTTGAAGCCAGTAAAGCAGGTACGGCCAGTGCTGAGCTGATTGCGGAGGAGCAAAAACAGTTTGGCGCTTTACGTCATGTGCTGGATCAAGCTGGTGAAGCTGCACTGAATAAATCGGTCAGTGAGCAGCAGGTGCTGACTTCTGAAATCAGTTTTTTCCAGAATACAACTTATACAATCACTGCACTTATTTTGCTGATTGCGGGCTGGTTCAGTTACAGCGTGCCAAAATCTCTGACCACTCAAATTAACGCTTTAACTGCACGCTTATCTGAAATTGCTTCAGGCGATGGGGATTTAACAGCTCGGCTGGATACCAATTCACAGGACGAGTTTGCGGCTTTAGCGGGGCAGTTTAATGGTTTTGTTGCCAACTTATGTCAACTTATTGCATCCGTGCTGCAGCAAGCAGCACAGTTGAGTAAGCTGACGCAGGTATTGTCTGAATCCGCTATTAAAACCAATGACATAACCCGTTCACTGAATGTGGCTTCTGACTCTATTGTTAGTGCTGTGCATGAAATGACTTTAGCCAATAAAGAAATGGCGCAGGTGGCTACTGATTCAGCGCATGAAGCAGACGAAGCCAAAATCAGCGCAGAACGGGGTTTAGTGGTGGTGAACAGTGTGACTCAAAGTATGGCCAGTTTAACCAGAGATGTGGATAAAGCTCTGGCCTGTTCCGGCGAGTTGGAAAATAGCTCTGAAAACATAGCCTCAGTGCTGGATGTCATACGTGGCATAGCTGAACAGACTAATTTATTGGCATTAAACGCAGCTATTGAAGCTGCCCGCGCTGGTGAGCAAGGCCGTGGTTTTGCTGTAGTCGCAGATGAAGTCCGCACTTTGGCTTCGCGGACTCAGCAAAGCACCAATCATATCCAGGAAATGATTCAGGCCCTGCAAAGCCGGGTCAATGAAGCCGCAACTGCGATTAGCAGCGGCAAAACCAATGCCGATTTAACCGTCAGTAGCTTTTCTCAGGCCGAACAGGTATTCCGTCAATTGCAGCAATCTTCAATCAAAGTGAATGACATGGCGACACAAACGGCATCCGCTACCGAAGAACAGGCTATTGTGTCGGAAGAGATCACTAAAAACCTGTATGCACTGCATGATCAGGCTAGTGCAGCCGGAGACATCGCCAAAGATAATGACCGCTTGTCGAATGAAATTCGTCTGCTGTCTGATACCTTGTTCGGTTTAGTGGGGAAATTCAAAATCAGTTAGCAGAATGTAAAAAGTTGGGATTGCCAAAGGGTGCGTTTTTGCATAAGCTGCGTGCCCTTTTTAATTTTTGCCACTTGTGGCTGGCTTTACCGAACCTCATGATCATTTTATAGATCCCGAGGGTTGATGTAATAGGTAGGTAAGTATGTCAAAGGCAGTAATTTTAGTGATGGACAGCTTTGGGATTGGCAGTGCGCCCGATGCTGATAAATTCGGTGACGTAGGTGCCAATACCTTTGCCAGCATCAGCAAAGCATTTTTTCAGGCCAAAGGCCGCCAGTTGCAGTTGCCTAATCTGGCCAGTTTAGGTTTAGTCAAAGCAGGTTTTGCTGCCAGTGGTGAAATGGCATTAGTCGAAGACAGTACAACACTGCTTGGGAGTTATGGTCATGCCCGTGAATTATCCAGTGGTAAAGATACGCCAAGTGGCCATTGGGAAATTGCCGGTGTGCCTGTATTGTTTGACTGGGGCTATTTTCACGACAAACAAAACAGCTTTCCTGCTGAACTGATTGACGAATTAGTACGCCGCACCGGTGTGCCGGGTATTTTGGGTAATTGCCACGCCTCAGGCACTGATATTCTGGTAAAGCTGGGTGATGAACACATCGAAACCGGCAAACCTATTTGCTACACCTCGGCTGACAGCGTGTTTCAGGTGGCTGCTCATGAAGAGCATTTTGGTTTAGAAAAGCTTTTGCAGTTCTGTGAAACCGCCCGCGAGTTGTTAGATAGTTACAATATTGGCCGTGTGATTGCTCGTCCTTTCCTTGGCACAGATGTCAGCAATTATGCCCGCACCGGTAACAGAAAGGACTATTCGGTTTTACCGCCGGCTCCTACAGTGCTGGATACCTTGACCCAGTCGGGTGGCACTGTGATTAGCATTGGTAAAATTGCAGATATTTATGCACATCAGGGCATCAGTAAGGCAGTGAAAGCCAATGGCTTAGCAGCTTTAGTGGATACCACTCTGGCTGAAATGGCAATAGCGCCAGAACGCAGCCTGGTCTTTACCAATCTGGTCGACTTTGATCAGAACTATGGCCATCGCCGTGATCCAATCGGCTATGGTGAAGCGCTGGAGTACTTTGATACCCGATTACCGGAGATTATGGCTGCGCTGGATGAAGATGCGGTGCTGCTGTTAACTGCGGATCATGGTTGTGACCCTACCTGGGTAGGCACAGAGCACACCCGTGAATACGTACCAGTGCTGTTTTATGGTAAAAACCGCGCTGCGAAAGATTTAGGCGAAAGAGCAAGTTTCGCTGATATGGGCCAGACATTGGCCGACTATTTTGATTTAGCGGCCATGCCTTATGGCCAATCCTTTTTAGCTTCTTAATTCAGAGTAACTCATGGCAACTCCTCATATTAATGCGCCAGAAGGCGCTTTTGCAGAAACCGTATTAATGCCAGGCGATCCGCTTCGCGCTAAACATATTGCCGACACCTTTTTACAGGATGTTGAGTGCGTCAACACAGTACGCAATATGTTTGGTTATACCGGTACTTATCAAGGCAAAAAAGTCAGTGTGTTAGGCTCAGGCATGGGTATTCCGTCCATGTCGATTTATGCCACTGAACTGGTGAAGTTTTATGGTGTAAAAAACATTATCCGTATTGGCTCCTGTGGTGGTTTGCCACTGGATGTGAAAGTACGTGATGTAGTGATCGCTATGGGCGCTAGCACAGATTCAAATGTGAACCGTAACCGTTTAGGTGGAGGTCTGGATTTTGCCGCGCTGGCGGATTTTGGTCTGTTGGAAGGTGCTGTTGCTGCGGCCCGCGCCAAAAATATTAATGTGAAAGTAGGTAACCTATTTACCTCTGATTTGTTCTACAACCCGGATCCGACCTTGTTTGACCGTCTGGAAAAATACGGCGTGTTGGGTGTTGAAATGGAAGCTGCTGGTTTATATGGCGTGGCCGCAGAGTTTGGCATTAAAGCACTGGCCATCATGACGGTCAGCGACCATATCCGTACCGGCGAAGCTTTGAGTGCCGAATTGCGTCAGACCTCGTTTAATGAGATGGTCGAAATCGCTTTGGCGCTGGTTTAAGGATCTGAGGAACTGTTATGTCACTGACCACCAACAAAATGTTTTATGTGTCATGGGAAGCCTTTCACAGAGCGACCAAAGAGTTAGCTAAAGGTTTATTAAACCGCGATTTTGACAGCATAGTGGCTGTTAGCCGTGGCGGTTTAGTACCGGCAGCTATTCTGGCGCGTGAACTGGATATTCGTGTGGTGGACAGCATTTGTGTCTCCAGCTACGACTATGATCAGCAACGTGAATTAAAAGTACTGAAAGATGCCACTTTAGCTGACAGCCCACGTTTATTGATAGTGGACGATTTGGTGGATACAGGCGAAACAGCAAAAGCGCTGCGGGAGCATTTTCCTACCGCTTGTTTTGTCACTGTGTATGCCAAACCTCAGGGTAAACCGC
>JAHIWM010000093.1 GCA_018815765.1 Gammaproteobacteria bacterium
ACCGAAGCCATGACCACTATAGACGTCAATACCGGTGCTTTTGTTGGCCACCGTAACTTAGAAGAAACCATTTTTAACACCAATATTGAAGCCACTCAGGCCATAGCCCGTCAGCTAAGGTTACGTAATCTGGGCGGCATTATTATTATCGACTTTATCGACATGCAAAGCGAAGAACATCAAAAACGCGTATTGCATAGTTTAGAAGTGGCTTTGGGGCGGGATAAAACCAAAACCAATATCCATGGTTTCTCTGCGCTTGGTCTGGTGGAGATGACCCGCAAACGCACCCGTGAAAGCCTGGAACATGTGCTTTGTGGTGAATGCCCTATTTGTGCGGGTCGCGGCAGTTTAAAAACTGTCGAAACTGTCTGTTTTGAAATTTTGCGCGAAATAGTACGGGTGAACCGGGCTTATGTCGCAGATAAATTTGTGGTTTATGCGTCGCCTGCGGTAAAAGATGCATTAATTAATGATGAATTTCACAGCATGGCTGAACTCGAAGTCTTTATTGGTAAACAAATCAGTGTTGTGATTGAACCTCAATACGGTCAGGAACAATTTGACGTGGTGATGATGTAGTGCGAACGGTAAAACAGGCCTGGTTTTATTGCTTACACAAACTCTGGATCTTTTTTGCTATCTTCGTAGTGTTGATGGCCACCTTAGTCTCAGCTTTACGTTTTGGCCTGCCGTACGCCCCTGGTTATAAAACCGACATTGAACACTGGATCAAAGCTGAATACGGTACCGAAGTTCGTATCGGAGCTTTGTCAGCCGGCTGGCAAGGCACAGGGCCTGCGCTGGTTCTGCAACAACTTGAAGTGCTGGACAGCAGTTTTCAACCGCAATTAACAGTCAAAGAAACCGGAGTCAGGCTGGATTTCTGGCGCTCTTTACGCACGATGAAACTCAGTGCTGCCCACTTTGAGCTGACAGGCCTAACCTACAGAGTGGATGCTCAGCGTTGGTTAGGCACTGGTGTTGCCACTCCTTCTGATAATCAGCAGTTATTTGATGCCTTACAGGATCTGTTTTTTAAGCAACTGCAGCATTTCTCTGTACTTGACAGCCAACTGGTATTTGTCAGCGCTCAGGATGAAGATATCCGACTGGATATCAAAGCACTGAACTGACAAAACGAAGGTGAGCGCCATCAGGGCTGGGGCGAATTATCTGTCGCTGATGTGACGGCTAATACCTTGTCTTTTATTATCGATTTAACCGGCGAGCCGTCTAAAGCTCAGGGCCAGTTGTATCTGGCTAGTCAGCAGCTGGACTTATTGCCATGGTTCCAGCAGTTATTACCACAAACCCGCAAGCTCAATAGCGCCAAACTCAATTTTGCTGCCTGGGGTGATATTAAAGCCGGCAAGTTACAACAAATTGATGTGGCCTTGTCTGACAATAACGTTGGTTGGCTGAAAGACGGTGTCTGGAACAAAGTCGCCTTGTCGGACGGTTATCTGCGTTGGGTGCCTATGGCCAAAGGCTGGAACTTAAGCTCAAGCCCTATGACGCTGAGTAACAGCAGTCAAAGCTGGCCAGGTTTGCAACTGCAGCTCAATCAGAATGAGCTAGGTTATCAGGCGTCTTTGCAAAATCTGCAATTGGGCATCGCGCGTCCTTTGCTGGAGTTATTTTCTGATGGTTCAGAGCAATTGCAGTCGCTGTTGGCCTACCAGCTAGATGGCAAAGTAGAGCGGCTTGATTTAATCACAGAAAATGATCAGTGGTATTTATCCGGTCAGTTTAATGAATTGTCTTCAGCTCCAGTGGCTGATGTGCCGGGTATAAAAGGCTTTAATGGCCGTTTTGTTGCTTCGCCGCATTTTGGCTGGGTGGGTTTAAAAGCCGAAGATGGAGCGCTGCAGTGGGGGCAGGCTTTTAGTCAGGACTGGACTTACAAAGGCGCAGAACTGGAACTGGCCTGGCGTAAACGTGCAGGCAATTGGCAAATCTTAGTACCCTACCTGAGTTTGTGGCAGGACGCTTTTAGCCTCGAAGCTGAGCTGGTGGTGAATCTGGACGACAAACCCAATATGGATTTAGTCGCAGAGCTGCATGGTGTGCCGGTACAAAACGCAGAGCATTTTTTCCCGAAATTTTATATGCCGGGATCTGTGATTAATTACCTCAAACCTGCTTTGTTATCCGGTGATGTCAGTTCAGGCAAAGTGCTGTGGTCCGGTGATTTTGCAGCTTATCCTTATGCCGAAAAAGACGGTGTATTTCAGGCGCTGGCCGAAGTCAGCAATGCTGAGTTTTTATTTGATGAAAACTGGCCAAGTTTAACGGATTTATCAGCAGAGCTGTTTTTTGAAAATGCCTCCATGCTGATCAGCAGTAAATCAGGTTATCTGGTGGATGCGCCTGTGGATCAAGGTGTACAGGTAGGCATTCCTGATTTGTACAATGCTGAAAATTTAATTATTGATATTAAACAACAATTGCTGGCAGAGCAGGTGACCACCCTGATGCAGGCTTCTCCTTTGCACGACTCAATTGGTGAAACTCTGGCTTATTTAGGGGTCACAGGTCCGGTGAAAGGCGATGTGCGCCTGACTATTGGTCTGAAAGAGCCTGTAGTGGATGTGAAAGGGGCTATCGACTTTGAGCGCAATGGGTTGTCGTTATCTGCACCGGCTTTAGTTGGAGAGAATCTGACCGGTCGTCTGGAGTTTCATAACGACATACTGACGGCTGACGATTTACAGCTTTTTATCAGCAATATTCCGTTGCAATTTGGCTTTCGTGGCGAACAGCAGCAGGACAACTACAAAGTGTCCTTGTTGAGTCAGGGCTTACAAAACAGTCAGGAGTTGTTACTGAGCCTGGCGCCACAGCTGGAGCATTTTGCGACAGGGCCCTTGAGCTGGCAGTTTAAACTGGACTTATTGCTGGCAGGGGAGGGTTATACCTATCAGGCCGATTTAGCGCTGGATTTAACCGATACCGAATTGCTGTTGCCCGCACCTTTAGCGAAAAAGCCAGGTCAGGCCGGTACTGTATTCTGGTCATCCAGCGGTAGTCAGGATAACTCAGTCATAGCTTTGACTTATCAGGACCAGGTGTTTTTTGATGCCAGTTATGTGCATGCGCAGGGCCAGATTGGTCGGGCTCATTTAAGTTTAGGCAGCAAAGAAAATGCCGGTTTTGCCGATGGTTTTACCATCAGTGCCAATCTGGATAAAACCGACTTTTTGCCATGGTTTGAGTTGGTTCGCCAGCAAGTCAGCCAGCAGTCTGATGAGGCTGGACTGCTGCCAGCTTTAACCTCAGTCAAAGCCAAAGTGAATACACTGCAGGTGACGGATGATATTCAGCTTGATCAACTGCAACTGCAGTTAAAACCAGAAGCCGACTTTTGGTTATTGGATTTAGATTCGACTCAAACCAAAGGCCAGTTGAAGTTGGCAAAAGATTTTATGGTGCAAGGCATTGAGGCCAAGCTCGACTTTTTGAAATTGTTTCCTTATGACCGGGCTTTGGCCGAAGCAGAAGCCGAAGCTGCCGCTGAAGCGACAGCAAAACTGAGTAAAGAGCAGCAAATTGCCAAAGCGCTGGCTGAGGTAGTGAAACCCGAACCTATGCCATGGCTGGCCGATTTGCCGCCGTTAAAGCTGGATTGTCAAAGTTGTGTGTTCGGCCCTTTTGATTTAGGCCAGCTGACAGTACAAACCGAGTCAGACGGTGAGCGTTTAACTATTCACAGCTTTGAATCACGTTACAAAAAACATCAGCTGAGTATCAAAGGTCAGTGGCAAAAAGATGCAGAAGCTGGCGTCACCACCTTATCAGCCAAATTAAGCAGCCCTGATTTTGGTCAGTTGATGAAAGACTACCATTTAAGCTCTGCTATAGCTGGCAGTCCGGCTGAAGTGCAAATAGATAGCTTAAGCTGGGCTGGTGGTCCAACTCAGTTTAACTACGCCAGCTTAGGCGGCAAACTAAACTGGCAGTTGGGTGAAGGTTCTTTGTCTGAAGTCAGCGACAAAGGCGCACGCTTATTGTCTTTGTTTAGTCTGGGTTCTTTAGTGCGTAAGCTGAAACTGGACTTCAGGGATATTTTCTCCAAAGGCTTTTTCTACACTGAAATGAAAGGTGATTTGCAGCTGGATAAAGGTGTAGTGCATACCAATAATACTATGGTCGATGGTGCCGCCGGTAAAATCGAAATTCAGGGTTATGCCGACTTAGTCACCCGCCAGCTGGATTATCAGATGGCATTTTTGCCAAAAATAACCTCAAGTTTGCCTGTGCTGGTGGCTTTATTGCAGTTTAATCCTGCAACAGGTTTGGCTGCTCTGGCCCTTGACGAGCTGGTAGAATCGGCTGAAGTCGTGTCCAAAGTAAACTTCGTGGTGACAGGTAATTTTGATCAGCCGGAAGTAGTGGAAGTGGCGCGCCATACCACTGAAATAGA
Organism: Gammaproteobacteria bacterium; assembly: GCA_018815765.1. Lineage (GTDB taxonomy): Bacteria > Pseudomonadota > Gammaproteobacteria > Enterobacterales > Alteromonadaceae > Pararheinheimera. The sequence continues at coordinate 4,427 of JAHIWM010000093.1, forward strand.
AGTTCCACGTTCTGAGTTATTAAAAGCCGAACAGGAAAAACGTTTACGTCTGCAGCAGGAACAAGAATCGCAGCAACAGCCTGCCAAACCTGCAGCAAGCCCTAAAGCCAAAGATAAAACCAAGGAGAAAGCCAATGGCTAAACTCTGGCGTTTATCTGCAGTGCAGCTGACCAGCGGCCCTGATCCTATGGCTAATCTGGCCACAGTGGATCGCTTGCTGGCGCAGTTGCCTAAAGCGGAGCAACACCTGGCTGTATTGCCCGAAGGTGTAGCTGTATTTGCCGGCCCTGATGGTTTAAACCTGCAACTGGCTGAATTCTTAGGCTCTGGTCCGTTGCAAAAGGCTTATGCGGCTTTAGCGAAAAAATATCAGCTGTATTTATTGGTTGGCACTTTGCCAACCCAAACTTCTGATCCAGCACGTTTTGCCGCCAGTAGTCTGTTGTATAACCCAGAAGGTGAGCTGATAGCGGATTATCAGAAAATCCATTTATTTGATGCGCTGGTCAATGACAGCAGCAAGCAGTATCTGGAATCAGCCACTACTATGCCGGGTGAAAAGTTAACGCTGGTTCAGGCACAACAGCTAAAGCTGGGGATGCTGATTTGTTACGATATGCGCTTTCCTGGTTTAACCCAGGCCTTAGCGGCTCAAGACATGAATGTAATGGCTGTACCTTCGGCTTTTACTACAGTGACAGGGGATGCGCATTGGCATACCTTGTTAAGAGCCCGTGCTATTGAAACCCAGAGTTTTGTTGTAGCACCAGCTCAGGCGGGCACTCATATCAATGGTCGTCAGACTTATGGCCATAGTTTAATTATCGACCCATGGGGCCGCATTCTGGCCGAAGCCGATGGCAGCAGCGAAATGGTGCTGAGTGTCGAAATAGATTTAGATCTTTGCCAGCAGCTGGCAGAGAAAATGCCGGTAAGGCACCACAACAGATTTCAAAGTGAGTTCAAAGCATGAGTAACGTCGAACACAACCTGTTAAGCGCCAGTGACTTAAGCGCCAATGATCTACAGCAAAGCCTCGGCTTTTTGTTTGCACACAAGTTAGATTATGCCGACCTGTATTTTCAATCCAGCGTACATGAGTCTTGGGGGTTGGAAGATGGTTTAGTGAAAGACGGCTCTTTTAATATCGAGCGTGGTGTTGGTGTTCGCGCTATCAGTGGTGAAAAAACCGGTTTTGCTTATGCCGATTCTATTTCTGCCGCAGCATTGCAGCAGGCGGCAGAAGCAGCCCGTGGCATCGCTGGTGCTGGCAAACAAGGTTCAGTGCAGGTATTTAAGCAACAAACCCAACCACAAATTTATTTACCTTGTGAGCCACTGCAAAGTTTAGACAATACCGCCAAGGTCGAGCTACTGAAGCAGATGGAAGTTTATATCCGCAGCCTCGACAGCCGTGCTGAGCAAGTGGCTGTTAGTTTGTCCGGCGTTTATGAAGAGGTGCTGGTAGCAGCATCCGACGGTACTTTTGCTACAGATATCCGTCCTCTGGTGCGGTTAAACTGTTCAGTCCTGCTGCATCACAATGGTCGCCGTGAACGGGGTGGCAGTGGTGGTGGTGCCCGTACCAACTATCAGTATTTCCTCGAAGACGTCAATGGCTCACCGCGCTGGCAGGGTTATGCCCGTGAAGCTGTGCGTATGGCTCAGGTGAACTTAACTGCTGTTGACGCACCAGCCGGCACTATGCCTGTGGTATTAGGTTCTGGCTGGCCAGGCGTGTTATTACACGAAGCTGTAGGCCATGGCCTGGAAGGTGACTTTAACCGCAAAGGTTCTTCTACTTTTGCCGGTCGTGTTGGCGAGCAGGTCGCGTCCAAACACTGCACTATTGTCGATGATGGTACTTTGGCACATCGCCGTGGTTCACTGAATATCGACGACGAAGGCACAGCCAGCCAATACAACGTATTGATCGAAAATGGTATTCTGAAGGGTTATATTCAGGATAAACACAACGCTATGCTGATGAACGTGGCGCCTACAGGCAATGGCCGTCGTGAGTCTTTTGCTCATTTGCCGATGCCTCGTATGACCAATACCTACATGCTGGCGGGTGAATACGATCCACAGGAAATTATCGGCAGCGTGAAAAAAGGTATTTATGCACCGAATTTTGGTGGTGGTCAGGTGGATATCACCTCAGGCAAATTTGTGTTTTCAGCCTCAGAAGCTTATCTGATTGAAGATGGCAAAATTACCACACCTATTAAAGGCGCAACCCTGATTGGCAATGGCCCAGAGGCGATGCAGCAGGTGTCTATGGTCGGTAACGACCTGACGCTGGATGCTGGTGTTGGCGTTTGTGGTAAACAAGGCCAAAGCCTGCCTGTAGGTGTAGGTCAACCTACCTTAAAACTGGATGCCATGACGGTAGGCGGTACTGCTTAACCGCCTTTCAGACGAAAAACACTAGGACTTTGTGCCGTTTTACGGCAAGATCCCACCCATTAAAATTAAGCTCTTAGAATGGGGTCAGATCACATTGTTAACAGTTAACAATGTGATCTGACCCCAATTTAACTGACTGAGAATTTCGCCTGCTATGTTACAAACTTTGTTAAACAGACGTCGTCTGGCCAAATTGCCAAAAACAGATCTGGTGGCTGAAACCGTTTCTGTATTGTGGTCAGCTGCTGACTACAAAAGCACAGTGCTGGATCTGATCCAGCGTGCGCAACATCGTATTGTGATCACGGCCTTGTATCTGCAGGCTGATGAAGCAGGTGAACAAATTCTGCGGGCTTTATTTGCCGCCAAACAACAAAAACCTGATTTGCAGGTGACTGTGTATGTCGATTACCACCGCGCTCGTCGTGGCCTGATAGGTCAGGAAGGCGCCCGCACTAACAACGATTTTTACCGTGAAATTGCCAAAGACTACGACTTGCCTATTCAAATCATTGGCGTGCCGGTAAAAAAGCGTGAGCTGTTTGGTGTGCTGCATTTAAAAGGTTTTGTCTTTGATCAAACCCTGCTGTACAGCGGTGCTTCACTGAACAATGTCTATCTGGCAGAACAAAACCGTTACCGTGCCGACCGTTATTTAGTGCTGCAAAATCAGGTGATGACAGACGCCATAGTGCAGGCGCATCAGCAGTTATTTGGCGATGAAGAACAAACACCAGAACTGTTGGATGACGAAGACTATGTCAGTCAGGCGGTTAAACGTCAGTCACGTTTATGGTTAAAACATGCCAAAGCCACCCGTTATCAGTATTCTGATCAAACCGACTCGGCTTTACGTGCTTCGTTGCTGATGGGGTTGGGGCGTCGTAATAACGAGCTGAACAGCACAGTTCTGGCTCTGCTTTCCGTGGCGCAACAGGATGTACTAATTTACACACCTTATTTTAATCCGCCTGTGGCCTTAGCCCGCGCTTTGCGTAAATGCTTAAAACGTGGTGTCACAGTGACCATAGTGGTGGGTGATAAAACAGCCAACGATTTTTATATTCCACCAGGTCAGCGTTTTAGCAAAATTGGTGGTTTACCCTATTTCTACGAAACCATTTTGCGTAAGTTTGTCCGTGCTAATCAAAAGTTTATCGATGCAGGTTTGCTGCACGTCAAACTGTGGAAACACGAAGACAACAGCTATCATCTCAAAGGCTTAAGTGTGGACGGCGTAAAACATCTGTTTACCGGCCACAACCTGAATCCACGGGCTTTTGCTTTGGATTTTGAAAACGGTGTTTATGTAGAAGATGACCTGCAGCAGCTAAAATCTTTGCTGGAACAGGAAAAACAGGTGATCACAGCCCATGCCAGTGAAATTGTGCATTATTCAGAAATTGAAACAGTGCGGGATTATCCGGAAGTGGTGCAAAAGCTATTAGGCCAGTTGCGCCGTATAGGTGCAGATTTAGTGGTGAAGCGGTTGATATAATTAATTGGGGTCAGAGTAAAATTAAACAGCGAAGCTTAATTTTACTCTGACCCCAATTAGTTGTTAGTCTTCTAAAATAGCCGGTTTAATCAGCTGGAATAATTCACGGAACGCCTTAGGTGGCAGATCCTTTTCCTGTTCTCTTTTTGCATTACGAATAAGCGCCCGTAACTGCTGTACGTCTACATCAGGGAAAGCTGCAACAAATTCAGTTAACGCATCCGGATTGGCAATCAGTTTATCGCGCCAGGTTTCCACTAAATGGAATTTACGGGTCGCTGCCTGATTGGTGTTTCTAAGCACAGCTAAAGCGCGCTCAATAGGTTCCAGATCACGGGTACGCATTAAACGACCAATAAACTGGATATGACGGCGCAAAGCTTCGTGCTTTTTAGACAGCTTATCAGCCAGAGCTAAAGCGTCTTTTAATTCATCATCTAAATCTAACTTAGCACGGGCAGCAGGGCTTAAAGCCACCAGGTCTTCCCCCAGTTTCTGCAGCGCAGTCATCTCTTTTTTGACTTGTGTTTTACTTTTACCATGCTCAACATCCCAGTCGTCGCCATGGGTAAAGTCGGTCATATCGGCCATACGATTCTCTTACCATCTTGTTTAATGTGGCAAGTATACCTGATCTCCTGAGCAATAGCAGCGACGGCGCTTTGAGTATGGTAAGCTGAGCGCAAAATTCTGGTAGGTATAAATACAGATGAATCAAACCGAAGTTACAATCTGGCAAGAAATCGCCGAAGTAAAAGATGCCGTCAGCCAGGTGCTGGCGCATGCAAAACAATTAGGTGCCAGCAGCGCCGAAGCCTCGATGAACCGCACCCGTGGTTTAAGCGTTGAAACCCGCCATGGTGAAGTGGAAACCGTTGAATTTAATCAGGACGGTGGTTTAGGCATTAGTATTTATGTCGGCCAGCGTAAAGGTTCTGCCTCTACAGCTGATTTGAGCCCTGCCGCCTTAAAGCGCACAGTGGAAGCTGCTATTGATATAGCCCGTTACACTTCTGAAGATCCACATGCGGGTTTAGCTGAAGCGGCCTGGCTGGAATTATCGCCACCGGATCTGGATTTGTTCCACCCGGCTTCTGTCTCTACCGAACAAGCTATTGAATGGTGTAAAGCCTCAGAAGAAGCAGCTTTTGCTTATGATGCGCGGATCACCAACTCGGAAGGCGCTTCGTTTTCTTCACATCAGGGCTTAAAGGTGTATGGCAACAGCCATGGCCAATTGGTCGGTTACCCAAGCAGCCGTCACAGTTTAAGTTGTGTAGTGATTGGTGAAGACGGTGACGATATGCAGCGCGATTACAGCTACACAGTGGCTCGTGAATTAGGCGCTTTGCTGGACCCGGCTCAAATTGGTCGTGAAGCCGCACTGGAAACAGTACAGCGCCTAAATGGCCGCAAGCTGGGCACGCAAAAAGTGCCGGTGATTTTCCGTGCTGATATTGCCAGCAGTATTTTTGGTCATCTGGTGTCTGCGATCAGTGGTGGCAGTATCTATCGTAAATCCAGTTTCTTGCTGGATAAAGTCGGCCAACCTGTGATGTCCGACAAAGTGACTATTATTGAACGACCGCATTTAAAACAAGCTTTAGCCTCCAGTCCTTTTGATGGCGAAGGTGTGAAAACCCGAGATTTAACAGTGCTGGATCAAGGCGTATTGAATACTTACCTGACCACCAGTTATTCTGGCCGCAAGTTAGGTTTACCAAGTACTGGTCATGCCGGTGGTATTCATAACTGGTTAGTGCAACATGGTGATGCCGACTTAGCTCAGCTGTGCCGTGATATGGGCACTGGCTTGTTGGTGACAGAACTGATGGGGCAGGGCGTCAATACAGTCACAGGCGACTACTCACGTGGTGCTGCTGGTTTCTGGGTTGAAAACGGCCAAATTCAGTTCCCTGTTTCCGAAATCACTATAGCCGGCACCTTGCAGCAAATGTTTATGGATATTCAGGCCATAGGCAAAGACGTTGATCCTCGTGGCGGCGTGCTGACAGGTTCAGTGTTGATAGGCCAGATGCAAATCGCCGGTCACTAGATTAATTCGGGTCAGAGTAAAATTAAGCTGCCAGGTCTAATTTTACTCCGACCCGAATTAGTTCCTCCTTGATTTTTCTGAACTTTCCCCCAGCTCTATCCACTAAAGCATTAATTATTTTTCCCGGAGTTTTGTATGAAGTCTTTGTCTTTTTTAGTACCTGCTACCTTATCTTTTTTGCTGACCAGCTGTGGTTATTTAGCGGGAGACGAAAAGCAGCAGTTAGAACAAGCCTGGCTGGCGAAAGATCAGCAATTACAGCAGGCGGTAGAACAAATCCGCGCTCAGGGGTTAGAAGCTGTTGCCAATGGTGCTGAAGCAGGGACTGTCGCATCTTGTGTGGCTACTACTTTAGTGGCTGATCCGGTTGGCCGCTTAATCAGTGTGGAAGGTGCTTTAGTTGAGTCAGCCAAGGTGTCACAGTTACTGGCTGATTTACAGCAGGTGATGGAGCAGGAAGTGTCACTGGAACAAATGGCTGGCTTATTACAACGTGGCGCTGATGCAGCTGTGTATGCCAAAACCTTAATTGAACAACAAGGTGTAGAGCAAGCATTACAGACGTTAAAGCAGATGGCAATCGCCAGTCAGCAGTTTGCCCAACAGGACTTAGGTGCACATTTACAGCAGTTACTAGCCACTTGTCCTACCAAGCCAGCGGAATAAAAAAAGGGGTCAGATCACATTGTTAACTGTTAACAATGTGATCTGACCCCAATTTAGTTGTTAGTTAATGCCAGTCTTTAAACCACGACGGATTAACAGTGCATCTGTGGTTGGTTCCTGACCACGGAAGGCTTTGTAGGCTTCCATTGGGTCTTTGCTGTTACCAATAGACAGAATGTTTTTACGGAAGTTAATGCCGTTTTCCAGCTTCAAACCACCCTGAGTTTGCACATAGGCAAAAGCGTCAGCAGCCAGAATCTCACTCCACATATACGCATAGTAACTGGCTGAGTAACCACCAGAGAAGACGTGAGCGAAGAAAGTCGACTTATAACGTGGTGGCACAGCAGCCAGATCCACACCATGTTTCTTCAGCGCAGCGGCTTCAAACTTCTGTACGTCCTGCAGTGGTGCATCGGCTGGCAGAGAATGCCATTCCATATCCAGCAGTGCAGAAGACATATATTCCAGTGTGTCATAACCCTGGTTGAAGCTACGTGACTTCATGATTTTTGCCAGCAGTTCAGCAGGAATAGCTTCGCCTGTTTTGTAGTGTTTGGCGTAGTTGCCAATCACGTCAGGGTGAGCAGCCCAGTCTTCCTGGAAAGTTGAAGGGAATTCAACGAAATCGCGTGACACTGAAGTACCAGCTAAGCTCGGATAATTTACATCTGAGAATAAACCATGCACGGCATGACCAAATTCATGGAACATAGTGGTCACGTTGTCATAGCTAACCAGAGTAGGTTCACCGGCCGGGCCTTTAGGAATGTTCATCACGTTCACAACCACAGGCTTCTGGTTTAACAGCTTGCTTTGTTCAACAAAAGAACTCATCCAGGCACCACCACGTTTGCCGTCACGGGCAAAGTAGTCAGCATAGAAAATAGCCATACTTTTGCCGTCAGCATCAAAGACTTCATAAGCTTTTACATCCGGGTGATACACAGGTAAATCCGGACGGGCTTTCAGCGTAATACCAAACAGCTTGTTCATGGTGTAGAACATACCGTCATTCAGTACTCGCTCAAATTCAAAGTACTGACGAACTTCTGCTTCGTCTAAATCGTATTTGGCTTTACGTACTTTCTCAGCATAGAACTCCCAGTCCCATGGCTGTAATTCAAAGTCACCGCCGGTTTCTTTGATCATTGCCTGAATAGCTTCAGCTTCTTTGTTGGTGTTAGCCACTACAGCCGGCACCATAGACGCGAACATATCCAGCACAGCTTTAGGTGTTTTAGCCATAGTAGGTTCTAACTGGTAAGTCGCCCAGTTGTCATAACCTAGCAGCTTGGCACGTTCAGCACGTAATTGAGCTAAACGGGCAACGATAGGCTGGTTGTCTGTTTCACCTGAAGTACCACGGTAAGCAGAGGCTTCCCATACTTGTTTACGTAACTCACGGTTTTCCAGCGAAGCTAATACCGGCTGACGTGTGGTGTTGGTCAGTTCAATAATAAATTTACCTTCCTGACCACGGGCTTTTGCACCTTCGGCAGCTGCAGTAATTTCAGCTTCTGATAAACCTTTTAACTGCTCTTTGCTATCAACGAAGATGGCGATATCTTTGGTCATCTGCATCAGGTTCTGCTGATACTTGTTGGTCAGCGTGGACTGTTCTTCGTTTAACGCACGGATTTTAGTTTTTTGTTCTTCAGTTAAGTTGGCACCGGCACGAACAAAACGCTCATAATAATCTTCGACTAAACGGGTTGCTTCACCGTCTAAACCTAAAGTAGCGCGGGCGTCATACACTGCTTTTACGCGGGCAAACAATTGTGGATTCAGGTTGATATTGTCTGAGTGCGCAGCAAATTTAGGCGCCATTTCAGATTGAATGCTCTGAATGGTTGGGTTGCTGATGGTGCCTGTCATATTAAAGAATGTAGAGGTAGCGCGGGTTAACAACTCACCACTTTTCTCCATAGCCACAATGGTGTTATCAAAAGTGGCTGGTTCTTTATTGTTAGCAATAGTCAGGATCTCAGCCATATGCTGTTTAATCCCTTCTTCCATAGCTGGCTGGTAATGCTCAACTTTAATTTTATCGAATTCTGGTGCTTCGTATTGCAGAGCACTTTTTACTAACAATGGATTGCTCACTGCACCTTGCTCCGCTGCTGGGGTTGCAGTTTGAGTTTGCTCAACTGCCGCTGTGGTTTTAGCTTCTTCGGCTGGCTTGGAACAGGCGCTCAACGCGACTGCTGCTCCAATGGCACTGGCGATTAAGGTCTTACGCATAGATCGTTTCCTCTGGGTATCTTGGTTGTTTTTTTGTATACCTCTCGTACTTAAAGCTGCAGCTTTGTTGACTTCGAGCTCTCGCCCCAGTCACATAGGACGACTATGCTCCTGAGGTCTCCCACTCTTGTCGCCTCCCTGCAACTCCAATTACTTTTGGGTATTAATATAGTAAAAATCATCAACTGTTAACCGGTCGAGTATGCCAAAAGCAGGGCTGAAAGAACAGGTTTTGCAGTAAGTGGCAGATTTAGTGGGATAAGTGGAGTGATTTTCAGCGGGCTGATGATGAAAAAACAAAACGACGCTTTTCAGCGTCGTTTTGAGCTATGTGCCCTGCTTATTCTGATTGCAGGAAAGATTGTTTAACTGCATCCATCAATGGGTTATTTGTGCCATTGGTACTGCCATAGTTGATAGTCCAGATAATAGCTCCACCCAGACCTGTTGCTTTTACCCATTCTCCTTTGGCGGCAATACTTTGTGGGTCCTCACAACTCAACATGCCTATAGTCGAGCTGTTGTAAGGGTGAGTGCCTGTTCTGCCATTTGGATAAGAGTAGAAGCTCATTTTGGCTTCATCGTTCCAGACTCTGGTACCACCATTAAAGTAACCAGCCGCATTGACTATGCTGTAGGACCAGGTATTGTCATTTGAATATACACCTGTCACAGGCTGACCAAAACCTGTGGTTGGCAGCGGATAAGCCATACAGTAGAAACCAATACCTACACCTAGTTTACCTCGTGGCACACCGGCATTTTGATAAGCTCGCATACTGGATGTCAGATCCATAGGACGGGAAGGATCCAAACCTGCAATAGGACTGAAAGTCGTACTGGTCCAGCCTTGTTCCGCAAAACCCATGGCATAGCTCATCAGGTTGTACTGATCAACAATAGAAGCGATAGTCACATCAAATTCCGATACCTGACCATAGTTCATATTCAGAGCGTAGCCTGGGAAGGTAATCAGGAAGGCATCATTCGGCGCCTGCCAGCGGGCACGTAATTTGGCTGCGGCACGTAAGTCGGCAATTAAAGCCGTCAGACGGAATTTAGCCAAAGGTGAGTCCAGTTCATCTTCCCAGTCCAGATCCAAACCATCATAGTTATGCTCTTCCAGATAATTCAGGATATTGTTAACAAAGGTTGGACGAATATCAGGTGCTGTGGATGCCAGGAAACCTAAGCCATCTCCCATACCACCCATCATCAGCAAGGCTTTTTTGCCCGCTGCGTGCGCACGTTCTATCAGATAATCTTCCACACTCTTGTCAGTGATATGAGCAATAGCACCAGCGTCGTGTGCTGTGCCAGCACCTTCAATCACATCGCCTGGCTGACCACCTGGTAAAGAACCACCACCAGGAGCAACACGGCCAAATACCAGGTGAGTTAAGGAGTCCATTTTGACATGTTGTGGCTGATGATCCGGCCAGTACCAACCCGCATAATAGGCTGTTACCCAAGGTGTTGCGCCCGCTGAAACCGGAATAGTTTCAAGTTCTGGCATCACATCAGGTGGAGGAGGTTGCACGGCTTGCACCACCACAGTCACTGTATTGCTCACACCGTTGTTGTCGGTGACGGTCAGATTGACGTTATAAGCGCCACCTTTGGCATAAGTATGCACAGGTTTTGGTCCTGTAGCTGATGTGCCATCACCAAAAGTCCAACTGTAACTGGCGACAGGGCTGTTATTGCTGTCCATAGAGGCTGTGCCATCAAACTCAAAACGTAATTCAGTTTGACTGGTTAGTTTGGAGCTGATCACGGCAAATGGCTGCACACTGTCATAACCCAGCATAAAGGATTGTTTGACTGCGTTCAGTAACGGGTTATTGACCCCGTCCGGGCTACCATAGTTAATGACCCAAATCATAGCGCCACCCAATTCAGTGTCGCGCACGTATTTGCCTTTGGCTGCAATACTGGCTGGATCTTCATAACTGAGGAATCCTGCTTCACCTGTGTTCATACAGCTATGCTGCGGGCCTGAACCTGTGTAGCCACCAACATAAGAGCGGTAGGCTGCTTTGGCACTTTGATCAAAGGTATAAGTACCAGTTGACAGGAAACCACAGTTCACCAGATTGGCGTAACTCCAGGTCCAGTCATTGTTGTCCTGATAGGTGACAGGTTGATCCGGGCCTGTAGCAGGTGCTCTGAAGTTGTAACCAAAGAAACCTATACCTACCGCAATTTTGCTGCGAGGAATGCCAGCCTGAGCATACGCATCTACAGTACTGGAGACATCACTTGGGTGCAGTCCGGTCTGGCCATAAATAGGCGAGAAATGCCAGGTCGTCCAGCCGCCATGTGCAAAACCTATCATGTAGGTCATCAGGTTAAACTGATCCACCAATCCGGCAACTTCCACTTTCCACTCTGGTACTGTTTCATAGTTCATATTCAGAATAGAAGTGGGGTAGGTCACAAGCAGAGGTTCGCTCTGATAACGTGGCCTTTGGGCTGCTGCTTGTTTCAGTTCTGTGATCAGCGCAATTAAACGTTCCGGATCAATAGCATCTTCCCAGTTTACATCTATACCGTCGTAATTATGTTCAACCAGATAATCCAGCAGGTTATTGATAAAGGTACTACGAATTCCCGGAGCGGAAGAAGCATAAAAACCATTGCCATCGTCGTTACCACCCAGCATTAATAAGGCTTTGGTGCCGACCGCCTGAGCACGTTCTATTAAATAGTCTTCAGCGCTTTTTGATGTTAGCCCGGCAGGTAAACGACCTGCTTCATGAGCAGAACCTGCGCCTGGTACAACTTCACCAGCCACTCCACCTAAAGTGCCTGAGCCCGGTGCTACCCGACCAAAAATCACATGAGTCATGGCGCTGAAGTCGATATTTTGCGGCTGATAACCTTCCCAGAACCAACCCGCATAATAGCCAGTCACCCACTTGCCTGAACCTGCCTGATCGTTCACAGCCACTGGTAATAACAGGGTCGCCTGAGCACCCATATTATCTGTCACTGTTAAACTGGCAGAGTATTGACCTGCAGTTGAATAGGTATGGCTGGCTGTTTCCCCTGTTGCCGTGCTGCCGTCACCAAAATCCCACAGGTAAGCTGTGATTTCACCGTCGCTATCATTGGAACTGCGGCCATCAAAATTGACCAGCAATGAACCCGGTGTGACTGCTGCTTGTGCCAAAGCGACAGGTTGCTGATTTTGCTGCACAGCACTGACAGGCACACTGATGCTGTGAACAGCGCCCAGGTTATCTGTGACGGTCAGACTGGCCTGATAATCACCGACGCTGGCATAAATATGACGACTTTCTGCGCCAGTGCCTGTAGTGCCATCACCAAAGTCCCACAGATAAGATGTGATTTCACCGTCGTAATCTATGGATCCTTCCGCACTAAAGACAAACTCCAGAGTACCTGGTACTGCTGTTACTGTTGCCTGAGCCACAGGTTCGCTATTCGGTTTGCCTGCAACTGTCGCAATAAAACTGCTGGAGCTGCTGTTACCAAAAGCATCCTGAACTGTAAATGTAACCTGATAGTCACCGGCTTTTTCATACATATGACTGGCGTCAGGACCTGTACCTGTAGCGCCGTCTCCAAAATCCCAGTGGTAACTGACAATGGCATCGTCCGGATCGGTAGAATCACCGCCAGCAAAAATCAGAATAGGCTCGCCTGGGAACTGACTCCAACTATAAACTGGTGTTGGTGGCGAATTCTCTGCTGGCTCTGCATTAGGTTTGCCGGCGACAGTCACGGTAAAGTTGGCGCTGCTGCTGTTACCAAATTCATCTGTCACGGTAAAGGTGATCTGGTAATTGCCAGTCTTGTCATACCAATGGCTGGCATCCTGGCCTGAGCCCGTAGTACCGTCCCCAAAGTCCCACTGATAATCGACAATCTGATCGTCCGGATCGGTAGAATCACCGCCAGCAAAAATCAGGATAGGTTCACCAGGGAACTGGCTCCAGCTGTAAACAGGAACAGGAGCTGCATTAGCCAATGCGCCCTGAGTTGTGTTGGCTGGCAATGCAACTTGCGCATACACAGGAAATAAGCTGGAGATGAATAATGAACTGACCGAGACTGCCACTAAGCTTCGCCTCGACAGACACCGGAAGCTCTGCGCCAGAGCTCCATTTTTATATGTTGCTTTCAATTGTTACCTCACACTGGTTAATTAAGGTGTCTTCGTGTGTTTCACTGCTGTCAAACTTCACGCCCTTGCTTACAGTGCAAAGGTGAAACAACAGCTTTTTCAGTGACACGGATCTGAAAAAGATCGGGCGTTCTTGTTGTTTTTCAATCAGTAACAGTGAGGAACAGATCTGAACAAAGCACATCATTCCTTTGCTAAATGCCTGAATTACGTCAAAACCAAGGCATAGCCAGCAAACACTTTGCGGTAAAGCAAAATGGCTCTGACTACTAGGCGTAGTGGTTCATCAGTAACTTTGAAGTGCTAGTTTGGCTTTCGCATTAGAGCTCTGCTGCACTGTTGTGACAGGAGGTTTGTAACTTGTGGTGGGTAACAGAATTTAACATTTCGCTGGTTTCTGATTGCACTTAGCCTGGAGTTCAGTTTGTTTTTGACCTGAAAGCTGAAGATGTGGTTTAGCCTGGTACTTTGCTGTTACACAGGCGTAAACCATCTGGGGCAAATAAGAAGTCTGTGTACTGGCTTATTTAGGCAATGGAATAAACTCTATTTCATCCTCTATGACTTTCGGAAATTTACCGGCCAGCCAATCCTGCTTCGCTTGTTCTACCCGCTCTTTGCGGCTGGAAATAAAATTCCACTCAATAAAACGTGGGCCTAAGTTCTTGCCGCCAATCAGTGCTATTCTGCTGTCTTGCGTCGCTTCAATCACCACACCTTCGGCTTCGGATAAAACCACCATGTCATATTGGTTGATCACTTTATCTCTGAGTTTCAACTGTCCTTTGGCAACATACACAGCTCTTTCCTCTGCGTTCGCCAGCTCAAGGCGTTGACTTGCCTGCAAATCAGCTTCGACGTACAAAGTGTCTGAATAGGTTTTTACCGGTGACACCAGGCCATAAGCATCACCTATTAACACCCGCAGCGACACGCCATCTATAGTGGCTGCCGGAATATCACGGCTTGGGTAGTGGTAAAAGGCCGGATCTATTTCTTCAAATTCTTCGGGTAAAGCCATCCATAACTGAAGACCATGCAAACGATGGGGTACACCATTCACTTCAGGGCGTTCACGTTCTGAATGCACTATGCCTTTGCCCGCCACCATCAGATTGATATCGCCTGGGGTAATAGTTTGTTTGCTGCCCAGTGAATCGCGATGCAGAATTTCGCCTTCAAATAAGTAAGTGACAGTCGCCAGATTAATATGTGGATGTGGCCGCACGCTGATGCCTTTGTCTGCCGGAAAGTCGGCGGGTCCCATATGATCAAAAAATATCCATGGCCCTACCATCTGACGTTCTTTATTCGGCAAAGTACGACGTACAGAAAAATCGCCTAAATCTGTAGAACGTGGAGTTATCATCAGTTGAATGGCGTCACAGCCGCCTTCTGTGTTGCACTCCAGTTCTGCGCTTTTGGTCGTAATGCTCATGCTTTGTCCCTGCTTAGTCAGTTAAATACAAAGGAATTGGCTGCTGTTGTTAGCCTCTGCACAAAGTGTAAACATGAATGGCGGCAATAGAAAATAGTAAAAATAGCGGATTAGGTTCTGATTTTGTGAATGATTGAAAACTACAGCTGAAGCTTTGTTGCTTCAGCTGCAGTTCGCGTTATGTATCTTTTAGTGATGATGTTCAGCCAGGATGGACTGCAATAGCTGTTCTGCGTTTTCAAATTGAAAGCCGGAGATCAGCTGCTTTAACTGATCCAGTTGGTGGAATTGTGCATTGGACAACGGCAGTTGTTCCAGAGCTTCCACCTCTGCGATAGCACTAGTGTCGCAGTTTTCCAGCAAGGTCAATAATTGCCGCAGTTGCACTGTCCAGTCATAATGGGGGAGATTAAGCTGAGGTGTGCTGGTTTTGGGCTGCGCTTCGGCAAAAAACTGCTCTAACTCCAGTAACAAAGGGTTGAGCAGTTGTTCTGTTCGCAGGATCTGGTCTGCTATCAATGCAGTTTCTTCAGCATGTTGTAGCTGCTTTTCTATTTCGGCAGCGACATCGGCCAGAGGCAAAGCGCCAATAGTGCCTGCATTGCCTTTTAAGGTATGAGCCAGACGACCCAGCAAGGCATAGTCCTGTTGCCTCAGACTTTGCTCCAGTTCACCGATAATGTTTTTATTGGATAGCATAAATTTGCGCAGCATACGACGGTATAACTCAGGTTGATGCATAGTGCAGCGTAGGCCATGTTCTGCATCAAGCCCTGCAATATGTGGCAAATCTATCGACGAGCGCAGCTCTGCTGTGGCAGCGAACTCTCCGGTCCCACTGGCTGCAACAGGTGCGAACCATTTCGCCATAGTAGAAAACATAGTGGTGATATTCAGCGGTTTAGCTATATGGTCGTTCATGCCAGCTGCTAAGGCCAGTTGCCGGTCACCTTCCATCGCATTGGCTGTCATCGCCAGTATGGGTAATTTGGTCAGGCCCAGTTCGTTGCGAATGA
>JAHIWM010000094.1 GCA_018815765.1 Gammaproteobacteria bacterium
GAAGGTTCGGATATTGATCTGACCTTAAAAACAGACCCTTCTGCTGATACAGCCCTGTTACTGCAAATCGAAAACCAACTGGATGAACTCAATACCCCTTATCAGTTTGATTTGTCGCTGTTTCACCATATAACTAACCCAAGTTTGATTGAGCATATCAGCAGGGTTGGTGTAAATTTTTATCCCGTTTCCAGTTAAAATTTTCGTTTGACCATCCTCACCTGAACCGTACAGCTTCAATTTCGCTTTCATCAAACCAGCCTAATTCTATAAATCTAGCTCCACAGATCAGACCAATAGCTGTTTGACCTTGCCTTCGTTTCAGGGCAGTGTAAAGGTAAGATAATTCAGCAGGAGGAAGTAAGGATGTTCAAATTAAAGTTGGGATTAGTGGCCGGATTGGCTTTGACTTGCCTGAGTACTGTAGCGGCAGAGCCGGATCAGCCGTCGCAAATTATGCAGCAGTCGGAAGCCAAAGCCGAGAAGGGTGATGGTTATGTGTTTTATAGCTACTTTACCAAACCTACTTTTGGTACCCAGGATGCGCTGACTGGTGTGGCTGTGATTGAGCCTGGTAAAGAAATTCATCCACCTCATATTCATGCCGAAGAAGAGTATCTGATGGTGGTGGAAGGCGAAGGTGTCTGGTCGCTGAAAGACAAAGATATTCCTGCTAAGGCGGGCGATATTTTATATGCAGCGCCCTGGGATTCGCACGGTATACGCAATACAGGCAAAAAGCCGCTGAAGTTTGTCGTGATGAAATGGCATAGCAAAGGTGTGCCAGTTCCTGCCGACCCTGCTGCAAAGGCGAAGCCCTAACGCTGTAAACTGAGCAGGCTAAACTCGTTAACGGGGCTTTAGCCTGTACTGTTGTAATCTGCTATTGGGTTTATCCGCTAAAGTCATTTCTATCAATCCGGCTTGCAGTGCTGGCTTTAAATAGCGGGCGCTAAAAGACTTCCGATCTTTAAGTTGTAACAACTGCTGCAGTTGATCACGGCCTAATGGGCCTTCAGTGAGCAGAGCTAACAGTTGCCCGACTTGGGGGCTGACTTGTGGGTTATCTTGGGGGCTGACCTGATAAAATGCGTTGTCCTGATGCAGATGTTTGTCGTTTTCCTGCAGGGTGTTATTGATCACTGTCAGCATAAACTCGATAAAAGCGGCACAATCGCTTTGTTTAGTGCTTTGATTGATCGCCTGATAATACTGGCTTTGACTGGCATGGATCATACTTTCCACTGGCAGTTGCGCCAACAATGGGAACCAGCGGCTGAGAATTAATGTTTGCCACAAACGCCCCATACGGCCATTGCCATCACTGAATGGATGAATAAACTCAAATTCGTAATGAAATACACAACTTGCGATCAAAGGATGCTGTTCAGTTGTCTTGAGCCAGCCCAATAAATCAGCCATCAGTTGCGGCACTCTGCTCGCAGGTGGCGCCATATGAACAACCTGCGTGCCATTCGTCACGCCCACATTACCTTGCCGATACAAACCTGCATCGTCCACCAAGCCTGTCATCAATAGCTGATGAGCAAAGAGCAGATGCTTTTCGTTGTCAGGTTGCCAGCGCTCAAATTGCTCATAAGCCAGCAGAGCATTACGGGCTTCCAATATCTCCTTAGGTGGAGCTATCACCCTTTTGCCTTCAAGAATGGCGGTAATTTGTGCTTCACTCAGAGTATTGCCTTCAATAGCCAGTGAACCTTGAACAGTGCGGATACGATTAATACGACGCAGCTTTAACTGGCGCTTTTCGTCCTGCACTGACAAGCGCCCCAAGTGCTGATTGATCTCTGCAATCAGCCGAATGATCCCGGGTGTAATGCTAAAAAGCGGCGTATAGGCTTTGGCCATAAAATACTGTGATTACTTGAGTGTTACTTCCGGGCAGCTTATCCCATTCTGACTGAATCGAAAACAGCCCTGATTATTGCTTAGCTCAATGACTGAGATGGCCAAATAGTAAAGACTGATGGGCCATGGCTCCAGCCAGTGAGCCATCTCCTATGGCAATAGCCACTGAACCTGCCATACGGGCGTTATCACCACAGGCAAATACGCCCGCTATTGTGGTTTCTTTGCTGGCGCTGGTTTGAATAAAAGCACCCAGTGGGCCTTGTTCAAACTGGCAGCCTAGCTGCTCTGCTAATGGGCTGTTGACTCTGGTAGTGGGCTGAGTAAAAAGGCCCGCCATCTGCAATACCTTGCCATTGCTCAGCTGTACATCCGCTTTACCTGAAATTTGTAGTACTTTGCCAGGTTCAATCACCACTCCACGGGCAAGCAGCTGGGCTTTTTGTTCTGTGTCTGGTTCAAAACATTCGTTGGTGAATAAAGTGGTTGGTCCCCAATCCGGCAGCATCAGCGCGTGATGCAAGGCAAGTGGACTGGCTGCTAACACTCCAATGGGGCCTTGATTCAGCTCGTAGCCATGACAATAAGGGCAATGAAAAATACTTTTGCCCCAACGCTCTGCCAGGCCCGGAATTTCAGGAAGCTGATCGGTCACACCAGTGGCCAGCAGCAGGCGTTTGGCCTGATAGCTTTGTGTGTCAGTACCCACTTGAAAACCAGTATCGGTTTTGCTGGCACTGATGGCGGAAGCGTCCAGCCATTGTACTGTCGGATAAGCCAATAACTGAGCTTTGGCTGTAGCAGCTATAGCTTGGGGGCTGTTGCCGTCCTGAGTTAAAAAGCCGTGTGAACTGTCAGCAAATCTGTTGCGTCTGCTGCCTGCGTCTATCACCAATACAGTGCGGCGGGCACGCACTAACTGCAAAGCGGCGGCCATACCGGCGTAGCTGCCTCCTACGATGATTACATCAAGATCCATATCTGCTTACTCTTGTGGGGGTTGTTGTGGGCTGTCCAGAGTCGCCAGATGTTGTTGGCGTCTGAGTGCAAAATCAGCTGCTATATCAGCGAGGCTGACGTTGCCGAATTTTCGTAGCAATTGTTGTTCTGCTGCAGCAAAAGCTGAATCCAGCGAAGCATTCACCGCTTGTTCGATAAGACATTGTGGCGCTTCCTGTCGATAGCCCTGTGCAAATAATCGTGGAGCACCAAGTGCCTGATACACATCCTGCAAACTGATGGCCTCAAGAGGTTTTGCCATAGTCCAGCCACCGCCATGGCCTTTGACTGAAACCACTAATCCGGCTTGACGTAAACCCGCCATCATGCGGCGTATCACGACAGGATTCGTTTTCAGATAAAGCGCAAGCGTCTCTGAGGTCATTGCTTGATTATGTTCAGCCAGATGCAGAATGACATGCAAAATGGACGAGAGTTTATTATCACTTTTCATGTAACTTACATTATTACATGATGTGAAACTGATCAAGCTTTGATTTATGAAAGGCGTTGAATTGAGGCAATGGGGCGATAGAAAAGAGGGGAATATTGTTGAAATAAAAAAGCCGGTCAATGACGACCGGCTTTGACGTTGGCTTTGGGTTAAGGGCTTAGCCTTTTGACACAGTGAGCTTATCGACCACATCCACCACATCTTTGGTGTTTTTGGCTTTGGCAACGGCCAGATCTTTTTCCGCATCGGAATCAACCACACCGCTCA